>DQWO01000286.1 GCA_011042595.1 Pseudomonadota bacterium | reverse complement strand
TGCCTGCGCCGACTTTCAAAGAACTGGTTGCGGTTTTAAAAGAGGGATTCTGGTCATTGATGTTGCCGGTATTGATTTTCGGTGGGATCTTTTCCGGTGTTTTTACTGCCAATGAGGCAGCGGTGGTGGCCTGCGTTTATGCTTTTATTGTCGAGCTTTTTATCCACCGGGATATGAAATTTTGGGATGTGAAGAAGGTCGTTGTTTCTTCAGCCGTAACTTCCGCGACTCTGTTGATTATTGTTGCCGGGGCTTCGGCTTTTGGCCGTTATTTAACCCTTGAACAGATTCCGGTTCTGATTGCCGACGCGGTAGTGAGCCATATTCATAGTCCATGGATATTCCTGCTGGTGGTTAATATCATGCTGCTGATTGTCGGGATGTTCATGGATATTATTTCCGCTACTCTGATTCTGGCGCCGATCCTGCTGCCCATATTGCCGGAATTCGGTATCAGTTCGCTGCATTTTGGTTTGCTGATGACGGTTAATCTGGGAATTGGCTATTGCACGCCGCCGCTGGGGGTCAGTCTTTATATAACCGGCGCCCTGGTAAACCGCGGCATTATTTATGTGACCAGGGCAGTAATGCCTTTCTTGGCCATTCAGATTGCTATTTTATTGTTGCTTACCTACTTGCCTGATCTGGTGCTGTTTTTGCCGTCATTATTCTATAATATCCAATAAAGGATAGTCTTTTGGTTATTATGGGCATAAACTAAAGTTAAGCAATCAGCTGTTAGCCATTAGCGTTTAGCTTTGAAAAATCAGGTCATTATGCTAATGACACATAATACCCAATGGGTGAAAGGTTGCAATAGTAACCATCCCGTAATCATTGAACTAATAGCTAACCGTTAAAAGCTAATCGCCCAATTTATAATTTGGAGAATGTTCACCATGGCCATCAGGATATTAGTACCGGTAGATGAGACTCTGGCTTCTTTTCGTACCCAACAATACCTGCTCAAAATGAAGGATGAGTTGAAGCCATCTATAACCTTGTTGACAGTGATACAATTGTCAAAAATGGAATATCGCTGCATTCCTGATTTTCAGCAGGAGATGATCAAGAAGAATGCCATAAAGCTGGGAAAACAGACTCTTGAACGTCATGAAGAGGAATATAAGAATGCGGGTATATATACGGACTCTCTGTTGGAAGAGGGCGGCGATCCGGGGAAAATAATCTGTTCAGTGGCGCAGCAGGATTCGTACGATATGATCTGTATTTGTCCTAACAATAGCAGCGAAGTAGTTAATATTATGTTTGGTTCAGTGACCAACTATGTGGTTCATAATGCTCCCTGCCCGGTGTTATTGGTTCGTTAACGCCTGATGCCTTGGTAAAGTTTCATCGCAGCGTATTGTAAGTACGTTCCATGCCTTCAATTTTCCAGCTGAATACTATATGAACGCTTTCAGCGATCAGCCGTCAGTAAAACATTGGAAAAACAGATGGTTAAGCTGACTGCTGAGAGCTGAAAGCTGATTACCCATCCGGAACACTGGTTTTCGGATGGAAACTAATTTATGGTTTTACCCATGGCGGTGGCGAGGCTGCGAAGCTCTTCCATGAGTCTGGCGAAACCTTGGATATCCAGCTGCTGGGTAGAGTCACAGAGGGCTGTTTTTGGTTGATAGTGTACTTCAATCAGAATGCCATCAGCGCCGGCTGCCAGAGCTGCTCGCGCCAGAGAAGGTATCAGTGATCGTCTGCCGGCAGCATGGGAAGGGTCAACAATTACCGGCAGGTGCGTCTTTTCTTTAAGCACCGGGACGGCACTGATGTCAAGGGTGCTTCTGGTTGCGGTTTCAAATGTTCTGATTCCCCGTTCACAGAGAATAACTTGGGGATTTCCCTCAGCAAGGATATATTCCGCCGACATCAGTAATTCTTTGATGGTAGTGGACATCCCGCGTTTTAACAGAATTGGTTTACTGCTTTTTCCCACTAAGCGCAGGAGGGAAAAATTCTGAATATTGCGGGCTCCAATTTGAATGATATCGGCATATTTTTCAATTTGCTCCATGTCACGTTCGCGAAGTAATTCTGTTACTATGGGTAGTCCCGTAACTTGGCTGGCTTCCCGCAAAAGATGCAGACCTTCTACCTCGAGGCCACTGAAATCATAGGGTGATGTTCGCGGTTTAAAGGCCCCACCCCGTAAAATACTGGCACCATGTTGTTTGACCCCTTTTGCTGTTTCCAATAGCTGCTCACGGGATTCAACCGCACAAGGTCCTGCCATGACGGTAAAAAATCCTTCACCAATCTTGATATCCCCCAGTTGAATAATCGTGTTATTGACAGCAACTTCCCGGCTGGCCAGTTTGTAAGGCTCCATGATTGGAATGACCGTATCGACCTGGAGATGATTTGCCAGCTCACTGGAGGCATTGCCGGGTAAGGAAACGCCGTTTTTACCAATGATCCCGATAATTGTTTTATATTTACCCCGACTGATATGAGGTTTAAATCCCAGTTCTTCGATCTTTTGGGCAATGGCATTGATATCTTTTTCTGTCGTTTGGGGTTTTAATACCAGAATCATAGTGTTCTCCTCGTGTGCTTGAACCGCTTTTGGTTGTACAAATAATAAAGGCCGGGAACATATTGTTCACGGCCTTTATTATTGCACTATCAAGGCAGTGAACGGGTGCCCCCCATCCACTACCAGCTGGTATTTTTATACCTTCAGGTATGGACGGGGATTGCCAAAATAATAATAGTGCCAAAATATTTTAAAGGTATTTTTCATTTATATCTGTCTGTTTTAAAAAAAAGAAATTATTCCACAATTTTCCCGGGCCTATCATACGATGACCTTAAAATCAAGTATTTTTTCTGAGATAATTGT
>DQWO01000086.1 GCA_011042595.1 Pseudomonadota bacterium | reverse complement strand
CAGGAGGCAGTGGCCTGGCAGAAACAGCAGAAAATTGCCAAAGTTGCATCCTGGTATCTCGGCAATCAGGAGGTGACAATGGATATCCGTTTTGATGTGGTGGCAATTACTAAATCAGCCACTGGTAAGCCGGAGATAGAGTGGTTGCCGGCAGCTTTTTCCCTGGATTAAAAACGGAGGCTTTGATGAATAATAAGGATAAAAAACCGGGTCATGAGGATATATTAGCTGATGGTGTGGAAGATAACCAATGGATGAATGAATTGATGCAAGATGTCGATGGTGAACTTGACCAGGTGACTTCCCAATTGCGGGAATCTTACATTAAGCTCTTTCCCAGTCTGGAAAAACTGGATAAGGAGATTGAAGCAGCTATCGAAGAAGGGGATGAAATGAAATACCAGGCAGCCACAATCAAGAAAAGCCTGGTTCAGTCCCGCTTGCGTGAGCTGGAAGCCCTTAAGATTTTTTAGCAGGCAGATGAAAAAGTTAGCCAAATTTCTTTTTGAAGTAGGGATGCTCAAACGAACGCCGCGAAGTGGTCTGCAGTTTCTGGGCTCGGGAAGTGAATCGGTAGCCGAGCATACCTGCCGGACGATCTACATTGCTTTTGCTTTGGCCAAGATGGTTGATGGCGTCGATGAAAGCCGCTTACTGAAGATGTGTTTGTTCCATGACTTGGTGGAAACCCGGACCGGGGATTTGAATTATGTCAATAAAAAATATGTCCAGTCTGATGAAATGAGGGCCATGGCGGATATCTGCCGACCACTTCCCTTTGGCGAGGAAATTGAATTCTTGTTCCGGGAGTTTAACGACAAGAAAACCCTTGAATCACAGTTGGCCAATGATGCAGATCAGCTTGAGTTGATTCTGTTGCTGCGGGAATGTCAGGACTTGGGGAATAAATACTCGGCAGACTGGATTCCCATTGCCATCAAGCGGTTGAAAACCGATGCGGCAATCGAACTGGCTCAGGCCATCCTCCGTACTGATTGGTCATCCTGGTGGTTTGAAGACGATGATGAAACCTGGTGGATTAACGGGAAATAGAGGGAAAAAGACAATGGAAAAAACCGAGGCAAAACGGGAACATTGGAGCAGTAACTTAGGATTTATCCTGGCTGCCGCCGGTTCAGCTGTTGGTCTGGGTAATATCTGGAAATTTCCCTATATCACTGGTGAAAATGGTGGGGGCGCTTTTGTCCTGGTCTATCTTATCTGTATTGCTATTATCGGCCTGCCGGTCATGTTGTGTGAATTGTCCCTGGGTCGCCATACCCAGCGTAACCCGGTTGGGGCATTCAAAAAAATCACCCCGGATTCTTCCACTTTAGCTCACCTGATTGGAGCTTTGTTGGTTTTGTCCGGGATTTTTCTGCTGGTTTTCCAGGATTACGGCTGGGCAGTGGTTATTTTGCTCCTTGGTTTTGCCATTTTTCGTTATAGCTGGGTAGTTGTTGGGGCCATGGGGGTGTTGGCGGGTTTTACCATTCTTTCATTTTACAGTGTCGTGGCCGGTTGGACCATTGGTTATATCTGGCAGGCTTTTACCGGGCAGTTGGCTTTCAACAGTGTCGACGCGGCTGCCGGTCATTTTGTCCAATTTATTACCACCCCGGCCTTGGCCATTGGTTGCCATGCTGTTTTTATGCTCATGTGTATGGTAATTGTCTACAAAGGGGTACAGTCCGGGATTGAGCGCTGGTCTAAAATCCTGATGCCGATTCTTTTTCTCCTGTTGTTAGTGTTGATTATCAGGGGGGTAACCCTGCCGGGAGCGATGGCCGGTATTGAATTTTACCTGAGCCCTGATTTCAGTAAAATCAATGCCAACAGTATTCTTCAGGCTCTCGGCCATGCTTTTTTCACTCTCAGTCTGGGAATGGGAGCCATGACCACCTATGGCAGTTATGTGGATAAAAAACAGAATCTTTTTATCGCAACACTGTCCATTGCCGGGCTGGACACGTTGATTGCCCTGATGGCCGGTCTGGCTATTTTCCCAGCTGTTTTTGCCCAGGGTTTTCAACCCAATGCCGGTCCCGGCCTGGTTTTTCAGGTATTGCCGACTGTTTTTAACCAGATTCCCCTGGGGACTTTGTGGGCGGCCATTTTTTTTGTCCTGCTGCTGGTTGCGGCGTTGACTTCCGGGATCAGCCTGCTGGAAGTGGTTATCGCCTATTTCGTCGATGAAAAAGGCTGGACCCGACCGCGGGCTACCATTGTCTTTGGCCTTGTAACTTTTCTGCTTGGCTGCCTGAGTGCCATTAGTGTCACAGGATGGGAGCACATTGAATGGCTGCACCAGCTAATCCTGGGGGTTTTCGGCGTCTCCAAAGGTTCATTTTTTGATGTGATGGATAACCTTTCATCCAACTGGTTGCTGCCCCTGGGTGGTTTGTTTATTGCTCTGTTTGTCGGTTGGATCTGGGGACCCCGGCAGGCGGTGAATGAGATTCGCCAAGGATCAGCCAACTTTGCCGATGTTCATCTTTTCAGTTTGCTGGCCGGGCTTAAGGATGATCCATCGCATAATGCTCCGGTTCATGTCGTTACTCTGGCTTCATTATGGGGGATCTTTATCCGTTTTATTACCCCGGTTGCGGTTTTGTTTGCTTTCTTTTATACCATCGGCTGGCTGAAACTATAGCAGGATGTGGTTGAAAAGTGATGGTGTTGAAAGCACATTATGAACGCTTTCAGCGATCAGCAGACATCTCTATAACAAAATATTGACAAATGACGGGTTAAGTTAAGTGCCAAAGCAGATTAATGCCCGCAATTCAAAACAAAATAATTTTTTACCACTGAGACCACCGAGGACACAGAGAAACAGCCTGGAGATTTTTCTTCGTGTTCTCGGTGTGCT
>DQWO01000265.1 GCA_011042595.1 Pseudomonadota bacterium | reverse complement strand
GAAAAATATAGCTCCGGAAGTTGTCAGTCAGTGCCCGGGAAAATAAATGACAAAGATTAAAAGTCAGGAGAATAAGAAGATTACAGGATGATGCTGCTGTAATAGCATATATGATTGGCTAGATTTTAAGTGAAATATAAATGGGCGGGCCATTGTGGCCCGCTTATTTTTCTGTTTTACGGTTTTTCTTATGGTACCAGACATAGATGCAAGAGAGAAAAATGATTGCCGGCAGGAGATAGTAGAGTGACTGGTGGGAATATTTTTTGATCAGTTCCTGGTTGTTGCCTACCAGGTAGCCGATAATGGCCAGGATGATGATCCAGATACCGGCTCCTAGGCCGGTGTAGATGATAAACGGACTGAGAGGCATCCGGGCCAGCCCGGCCGGAAATGATATGTACTGACGGATTCCCGGAATCAGGCGGCCGATGAAAGTGCTGAATTTTCCATGGTTGCAGAATAATTGCTCTACCCGGGAGAACTTTGATTCACTCATGCCGAAAAACTTTCCAAATCGGATGATTGCCGGTCGCCCGAACTTTACCGCCAGCCAGTAGTTAAATAAAGCCCCCAGAATGCTACCCAGGATACCGGTTGCAATGACCAGGTAAATATTCATTTTTCCGATACTGGAAAGATATCCGGCAGGTGGAATAACAACTTCGCTGGGGAAAGGAAAGAAGGAACTTTCCAGAAACATCATGATTATAATGCCGCTGTAACCCAGTTTGCCGACTACTGCTACAATTATGGTTATTGCTGAAGTTAATAGTTTGTGCATCGATATATTCTCAGGTTGAAAACTTTAGAAGTCAAGTCCGGACAGTGCCCTGCCACAATGGCTCAAATGAGCCGAATGAGTAACCCTTTCAGTAATAGAAAAATGTCTTGAAAATAGATTTGCAGTCGGGTTCAAAAACTGCCTGAGACCCCGGTCGGTTAAAAAGTTATCAACAATTCCGCTGACCTGGATGAAATAGCAGATAAATTTGTTAAAAGAAGTACTGCTAACTTTAAATTGTGTTGTAACCTATTGAAAATAAAGATAAAAATAATAATGTAATGATTACAATGACTTGTGTTGATTAAGTTTTTTTGCTAATGATTGCAGTGATTTCTGGTTTTATTCACAGGTTATTAACAGCTTTGATTGTTCATACGCGTGGCATGTCTCATCATTAAAACAGACCATGATGACCTGCTTGATAACCGGGGTTTGGGGAAGCGTATCTGAGATAGCTTCCAGGGCCAGTCGGCAGGCCAGTTTGATCGGGAAGTGGTAAACACCGGTACTGATAGCAGGAAATGCAATGCTTCCAAGATTATGATTTGCGGCCAGTTTTAGAGCATTTTGATAGCATCTTTTCAGTAATTCTGACTCGTTTTTGTTCCCACCATGCCATATCGGGCCGACAGTGTGGATGATATATTGAGCTGGCAGGTGGTATCCCTTAGTGATTTTGGCCTCTCCGGTAAGGCAGCCGTTCAGTGTTCTACATTCAGCCAGCAATTCTGGTCCGGCAGCCCGATGAATGGCTCCATCCACTCCGCCACCACCCAGGAGAGTTTCATTGGCGGCATTGACAATGACATCTACTTGCAGACGGGTAATATCACCCCTGATAATCTGGATTTTTTGCAGCTCTTCAGTATTCATGATTGGTTGTTTGCTCTCTTGGTATTATGGTTACAATATAAAGGAGCTGGTAAAAAAAAGAAAGGGCTATATAGTTTCCATCCGGAAACTACCGTTTCCGGACGAGCTGTTAGCTATCAGCCTTTAGCTCTTAGCTTAACAAGTTGTTTTTTCAATGTTTTACTGAAAGCTGACTGCTGATCGCTGAAAGCGTTCATCAGGAAAATAGACGTTTCCAGATGAACACTATATAGCTCACGTTTTTTTCAGGTCTCCCTGATGATTTTAACCGGACGAGTGAGTATCTGAGTTGACATTTTCCTGCTGGTGTCATAAAGATAGCAAAAGAATAAAAAAGGAGGAATTATTTTATGAAGAATGATGAAAATAAAACAATACTGGCTTTGATTGCTTCACCGAGGAAACTGGGAAATTGTGAAATTCTTGCTAAAGAGATTTGCCGGCATGTGCCCCAGGGGCATACTTTAAAGCTTCTTCGGCTGCCTGAGAAGAATATCCTGCCCTGTAAAGCCTGCTATGCCTGTCTGGAAAACGGTAAATGTCCCCAAAAAGATGATTTTTTGGCGGTAGCCCGGGAAATGGCCGCTGCTGATGGTTTGATCATTGCCTCTCCTACCTATTTTATGGGGCCTAACGGGGTGTTGAAAGTTTTTCTTGATCGTTGCCTGCAGATGTTCGGGCATTCTCTGAGTTTGCGGGACAAACCGGCAATCAATATCGTTACCGCCGGCCTGGAAGGTGAAGCGGGATATACCGAAGCGGCACTGAACAGTTTTACTTTGATTCTGGGGATGAAATTGCAGGCTTCAGGCGTTTTTTATGGAGCCCTTCCCGGAGAGTCATTGTGGCAGAAACCGGAGCAGCAGGAACGAATCAAAGATTTTGGGGAGCTGCTCTTTGCTGCTCCACCGCAAGTAAGTGATCCCTGGCGTTGTCCTTTATGCGGCAGCGATACGGTACAACTTCTTGGTGGCAACCGGGTGCAGTGTCAGGTATGTCGTAATTTCGGGACCCTGAGCGTAGATGATCATGGTCTGGTGCTGGCAACTTCTTTAAAACCGGAAAACATCTTTTTTACTGCCGAACAGACGGAGCATCATCTCCAATGGCTCCAGGAGATGAAAAAAAGATTCTTGCAGGTTCGCCGGCAACTGGCTGAATTTCAGCAGCAATACGCTGATGAGGGTGAGTGGGTATGAGCGAATCCTTAGGT
>DQWO01000105.1 GCA_011042595.1 Pseudomonadota bacterium | reverse complement strand
GGCCGCCTGGTTGAAAACTTTGAACTGCCGCTGAAAAACCGGCGCTGCCACGGGGAACATTACTGGCGGCCGGATATCGTCTGGTTCGGTGATCCCTTAAGGGAAGAAAACATTAGAGAAGCGGTGGCGGCCATGGAGAGTTGCGACCTGTTTATCAGCATCGGCACCTCGGCGGTAGTCTACCCGGCCGCTCACCTGCCGCTGATCGCCATGAAAAATGGGGCGCGAACCATCGAGATCAATCCCGAGGAAACACCTCTGTCATCCGAATACCAGGAAATTTACCGGCAACCGGCCTCAAAGGCACTGGCAGAAATTTTCCCAGAAATCAGATGATGGTTTTTTCATCCCAGCCGCATGAATGCTGCCAGCCGGCGAACCAGGAGATTAATCCTTTTGACCCCGGCCAGTTCAATTTCCTGTTGCTTCTTCCAGAATAAAAACCCGCCCAGGGCGGCAAAAACAACATTGGCCAGCCACAGGGCCGGCAGCTGCAAAGGGCCACCTTTTTCCCCGATAGCCTGACCGAAAGAAAACAATATGTAATAAGCCAGCAGCAAAAACAAGGCAAAAACCAGACCACGGAAACGGCCCGAAGTGCGTGCCGGCTCCAGGGCCAGAGGAATACCAATCAGGGCAAAAACCAGACACGAAAAGGACATGGATATCCGTTTGTAAAGACTGTTGCGCACCTTGCTGGCATCTTTTCCCTGAGTTTCAAGGGCCTGAATTTTCTGCCGCAGTTCCCCCAAGTTCAGAGAACGTGTGCGCGCTCTTTTCTTTTTGGCGCCCTGGCCCAGTAACGCGTCCAGATCAAGATTGATTTTATATTCCTTAAAATCCGTCAGCTGATAGCTGTCCTTCCCAGTTTCATAACCGTGGATAGTTCCCTGACGGAGCAGGAAAAAAAGATTGCCCTCCTCCTGATCAGGAATAATCAGACCCTCCCGGGCGGTTATGGTATGTTGCCGCTCCCCCTCCCGCTGGTCAAAGATCACCACTCCCTTGATCATCCCGGTTTCCTGATCAATCTCATCCACATAGATTCCCATACCCTTAATTCCCAGGCTCAGGGCATGGGGGCGCAAGGCCAGCACTGTTTTATTTTTCAAAATATCAAGAGTGATATTCTGAATTTTTTTTAACCCCTGGGGAACCAGCCAGATTTCCAGCACCAGGACAATACAGGTACAGGTCACAGCCATAAGCAGCACCGGCGGCAGGAAATCGCGGGGACTGATCCCCAACGCTTTCATCGCCGTGATTTCACCATCGGAGCCCATCCTTCCCAGGCCCACCATCAGGGAGAAAAAAAAGGCCATGGGAATTGCCATGGTCAATAGGTAGGGAACCATGGCCAGTATCAGGCTCAGCATATCAATCAGCCTGACGCCCCGGGCAATGACCATTTCGGCCATTTTGTACAAGTTTCCCAACAACAGGACAAAAATCAGCACGGTCAGGGTCAGCAAAAAAGGAACCATGATTTCCGTGCTGAGATAACGGCGGATAATCTGCATGCTTCAGATATGCCCTTCTTCCTGCAGGCTGACAACTTTTGGACCGGCAACAATGAGGTGATCAAGCAAACGCAGCCCCAGGGAGGTAGCGGCCTGCTGCAGCTCCCTGGTAATAGCCAGGTCATCGGCGGAAGGTCTGGTACTGCCACCCGGGTGATTATGGGCGACAATGACAGCGGCAGCCTTATGGTATAAGGCCCGTTCCATCACCGTCCGGGGATAAACCGCACTCATGGAAACGGTACCGCGATGGATAGTTTCCGCGGCTAATACGTGGTGCTGATTATCCAGGAATATGGCAAAAAAATGCTCATCAGCCAGACCTTCCAGGTGGCTGCGGCATAACTCCCCGGCCTGCGCCGGTGAAGTAATGGAATCCCTGGCGATAACATCCTGGTTCAAATAACGGGGAATCAAAGACCGGCTGAAAATAATCAAAGTGGCTGTATGCATGCTGACACCATCAATTTCCATCAACTTTTCCAGCGGAGCGTCCAGAACTCCTTTCAATGAAGAAAATTGTTCCAGCAGCTTTTTGGCCAGAGGCTTAACATCCCGACGGGGCAGGGCATAGGTCAGCAGCAGTTCCAGCACTTCATAGTCAGCCAGGCTCTGAAGGCCATGCTCCACCAGACGCTGTTTCAAACGCTGGCGATGGCCGGCCATCCACCGTTGGCTATCTGCTGCTGTGTTTTCTTTTGTCACCATTATCAGCCTGCCGTGTTTTCGAGGTTGCAGATCCCCCTGCTGTTTCCGGACAACTGTCATAGGGCATGAGCGGAGATGAGGCCGCGGTATTTTTCACCAGACGACCGTCTTCCAGGCTGACCACCTGGGTGGGAAAGGCAAAATCAACCCCCTGGCGGGCGAAAATACCCTGGATTTCATAGAGGATATCATTCCCGTAATTGAGCGAAGCCGACCAGTCAGGCAAGGTAACTTTGAACCAGACCCTGACCACCTTGGAATAGCTGTCCAACCGGTCCAGATATATCCAGCAGCTTTCCCTGACAACTTCAGGTCGGGCAAACAAAAAAGTTTTCAGCTCTTCAATCAACTTCTGTATCTGCTGCCTATCCGTATCATAAGGAATATCAAGATCCCATTTATAAATGAACTGGCGACGGCCATAATAATTTTTCACTTCGCCGGTCATGAACTTGGTATTGGGAATGGAAACGGTGGTCATATCAGCAAACACTTCCAGATAGGTACGAAAATAACCAATCCTTTTTACCGTCCCCGACCAGCCCTCAAAAGGGATAAAGTGCCCCTCACCAAAAATGCCGGTGGCATAAATATAAAGGCGGCCGACAAAGTTGCTCAATGGTTCTTTGACCGCCAGGGCGACAGCTATTCCACCAACTCCCAG
>DQWO01000090.1 GCA_011042595.1 Pseudomonadota bacterium | reverse complement strand
GGCTTCGGAGATATTACCTTCAAACATTTTCGAGCCCCGGACAAAACCGCTGCCATCCAGGACCAAACCTAAGGTTACAAGTGGACAATCACTTCGTTTTTCTTTGGAATGGCCCCGCTGGGCTTTGTCGTTATCGGTCACTGTTCCCTCAAAAAAGGTATTGGTTAAATCGTAAAGGGTTACAGTCGTGGTTAAAGAGAACAGGTCACTAATGTTTGAGAAAAGAGCATTTTCGATCTTTTGACGATGCCGCACCAGTAAATCTGAAACCCGATAGAGACGCATCGCCGACATAGATTCAAAATCGACACCCAGTAATTCACCAATGCCGCTTTGTTCGTTCAGCCATTGCCAGGTCGCGCTCTCGCTGCCGGGCTCCGCCATGCGAGCAATGATACTGGCAACAGCAACATCCCGTTGGGCCTTGTTAAAGCCAACTTCTTCAAATATTTCCGGTAAGTTGAGCAGTTTAATGGCTTCAAGGCCGACATGTTCAACACCGATTGATCTGGGGCGTACTAATTCAAGTGAGGCAACGTCAACTTCCTGATAATCAGTGGTTTTTTTCTTTAAAACCTCTTCAGATTCAGAACGTTTAGCTATCAATCGTGCGGCAAGGTGTTGAGCTTCCTGCTCAACCTCCTCAGATTGATTATTGTCGAAAGTTAACTGGCCAGTGGTAATCTCATCGATTCTTGAGCACAGCTGAGGCCACAGTTCTCTTGATAATGAAAAATTAGCTCCCAAATTCAGTAAGGTTTTTTGCTGAACCTTGCGGCCAATTCTTTTGGAAGCAACCAGACGGAATGTGTAGTGAGCTTCGCCGGATGAAGATGAGCTTATTTTGGTTCGTCGAATAAACATGACAACCCATATAACATGATTTTCAACCCCGATCAAGCACTTTATTCAAAACATGGCACTACACATGAAAATATCAATTTTTTCGTTGAAATCATTAGTGTTTTGGGCCTAAAAATGCCGAAAATAGGCAAATTAGCTGAAATCTTGTTAAACATGGGCTAATAGCTCATAGAGTTTATCAGGAAATATTTCCTGATAAACTCTATTTAAACACACTCATCATATTCCACCATGGCATGAAGATGGCCAGGGCCAGAAAAAGGACAAAGCCACCGAGCACCAGGAGCAGCAATGGTTCAATCAGGCTGGTCATGTTTTTGATCATGTAGCGGCTTTCCTGGTCAAAATAATCAGCCACTTTGGTCATCATCCCATCCAGGGTTCCGGACTGTTCCCCGGCAGCCACCATCTGCACCATCAACACCGGGAAGATACCGCTGGCCCGCATGGGCATTGACAAATCCTTACCTTTTTCCACCTGGATTTTCACCTTTTTTATCTCACGCTGCAAAACCGCGTTGTTCACCACCCCGACGACAATATCAAAAACCGTCAACATGGGCACCCCGCTGGTCAGAAGCAGGGAAAAAATCCGGGAAAACTGGCCGAAATTAATCTTCATGAACAACTTGCCGAAAATCGGCAGTTTCAGCTTCAGCCCATCAATGGTCATCCTCCCTTCGGGCAGGCTATAGAACCAGCGATAGGCAAGCACCAGGACAACCAACCCTAAGAGTGCCAGGTACCAGTAATCATGAAAGACCGTATTCATGCCGATGAGGATGCGGGTGGGCAGGGGCAGCACCGCTTTACTGCGGGCAAACAGGCCGATAAACCGGGGGACCACAAAGGTCATCAGAATAGCAATGGCTATAACCATCGACAAGCCGGCCAGTTTCGGATAACGGGTGGCCATTTTAATCTGCTCGCTGGTTTCCCGCTGATATTCCAGCAGGTCCGCCAGGCGATGGAGAATAATATCCAGTTTGCCGGACACTTCTCCCACTCTCAGCATATTGACAAACATACCGTCAAACAGCCGGGGATGGCGGGCAAAAGCATCGGAAAGCTGACCGCCCATCTCCACAAAAGCGGCGATATCGAATAATGCCGCGGCCAGCACCTTGTTTTCACTTTCCTCAGCCAGGGTTTTCAGACAGCTCAGCAGTGGAATCCCGGCATTGATCAGGGTAGCCAGCTGCCGGGTAAAGATAATCATCTCCTCGGTTTTCACCCGCTGATAGCGGGCTCCCAGCTGCTGGAACTTTTCCGCAGCCTGCTGCCAGAACGATGCCTCTTCAATGATAATCGGCAGCAAGCCCTGTTTGGCCAACCAGGCCTGGACCCCGGAGGGTGATGAGGAACTACGGACCCCATGGCGTTCCCGTCCTTCATCGTCCTGGGCCCGATAACTGAAGAGAGTTAATGCTTCGGCCATAATTAACTGATCTCCATGGTAACCCTTAAGACTTCTTCAATGGTGGTTTCACCGGCCAGGACATGGCGCAATCCCACCTCCCGCAGGGGCATGAATCCTTCGGCGCAGGCCTGCTGACGAATGGCTTCGGCGTGGGACCGGGCAACAATCATTTCCTTGATGGTTAAGGTAGGCTGCATAACCTCAAAGAAAGCCAGCCGGCCGCGATAACCGGTCTGGTTGCACATGGAGCAACCGGCACCCCGGTAAAAATCCGGCGGCGGTCCGTCGATACCCAACTCCGCCAACAAAGCCGGAGGCGGAGTAAATACTTCCTTGCAGTGGGGACACAAACGCCGGGCCAGTCGCTGACCGACCACCAGGAGCAGGGAGGAGGCCACCAGAAAGGGCTGGATGCCCATATCCAGCAGCCGGGGAGCACATCCCGGAGCATCGTTGGTATGCAAGGTGGAAAAAACCAGGTGTCCGGTAAGCGCCGACTAGATGGCCATTTCAGCAGTTTCCTGGTCGCGAATTTCACCCACCATGATAATATCCGGATCCTGACGCAAAATTGAACGCAGACCACTGGCAAAGGTCAGATCAATTTTGG
>DQWO01000092.1 GCA_011042595.1 Pseudomonadota bacterium | reverse complement strand
GGCGCCATACTTGGCACTGGTCTGCACATACTTCCCGGCCTTGGCAATAATCTTGGCCAGGGTTTCCTGGGCCGTTTTCACCCCTTCAGCCCCAACCCCGATAAAAGTGATGCCCACTTCTTTTTCGCGATAATCTTGATGGGCGACCCGGGGCAGAATGGCTGGACCTTTAATTCCCACCCCGAAAACACCACGGGGTTGCTGGGCCAGCATATTTTCAATTACGGCAAAGCAGTCTTCAATGCTGAAATCCTGGCTGCCGAGACCATAAATCCCGGAGGTAATCACCGGACTGAAAGATTTCCCGGTACGCTCATTGTAGGCCGCGTGCTTCACGTCACGCAGCAGGTAACGTTCATTGGCCAGGGCGGTCTTTTCCATCACCGTCACTACTTTGGCATTCTGGATCCCCCGGGCAAGCTCTTCCGTGCACACCGGATAAAACAGTACCGGACGCAGCAGGCCAATGGAAACCCCTTTGGAACGATAGTAGTCAACCGCCTCCTTCAGAGTTCCGGCAGCCGCCCCCAGGCAGACAATGACATATTCCGATTCCGCCGCGTAATAATCTTCCACCACATCAAGGGATGTTCCCAGCAGAGCATTCATCACTCCCATGGCGGCTTTCACGTATTTTTTAGCGTTCAGGATGGCCAGGTCCTGTTTCATCTGGGTCGGCATGGTCACCCCGATATCGGTAAAGGTACCCATGAGCACCGGATGGTCAAAATCCGGCTGAAACAGGCGATTGGGTTCACCAAGAAAGTATTTCAAAAAAGCATCGGAAAGCATGTTGATATTCTCAATGCTGTGGCTTTTCTGAAATCCTTCACCGGCGACAATGGCCGGCAGCATCACCTGGCGCTGTTCAATGGCTTTAAAAGCCAGGGGAATGAGATAATGCAGTTCTTGATTGTCAGCACTCATGAACTGCAGCCAGCCGGCCCCACGGGCGGCATACAAATCGGCGTGGCCGTTATGGATGCTTAAACCGCCCTTGTTCAGTTCCCGGGTCTGCATGGTCATAACCACCGGCAGCCGCTTGCCGGCCACCGAATACATATTTTTGTATTTATAGGTCAAACCCTGGGAAGAGGTATTGTCGGCGTAACGGCCGCCCTGGGAAGCCGCCCCTTCCAGGAAAGCCATGGCTCCCAGTTCACTTTCAGGCTGAAAATAGAAAATTCTTTCGCCGAAAACATTGACAAAACCGTCAGCGTAAGCTTTTGCCATCCCTTCGGCTATGGGGGTCGAAGGGGTGATGGGATAACCGACCAGGCCGGTGACAATGCGCTTCAACACATTGACCGCGGCGCTGTTGCCATCGCCGATCAGTTTTTCCTGTTTCTCCATCAGGGGAAATTCGTCCCCGGCCAGGGTTTTAATATCCTCAACATAACGCTTATCATCAAAAAGCCGGGACCCGTTAAAATTAACCTCAAAATCCCGCTTAAAATCAACTTCACGACGCTTCAGGACCATTGTATTACCTCCTAATGCGGGTTTGATGCCCGCAACCAAAAATTTAATTAGTGCGCCCGCAAATAAGTGCTCTTATCAGGTTATTTTCTTGTTTTTCAAACCAGAAAATAACCTGTAAGGCGCTAAACAAAAAATAAATAATGGAAGTTCATATATGTCAAAACAGTCACGATGGCAACCTAAAACACTGTATACAATTAAGGAACAATCTCCTTGAAAGTCTTTGCCAGTAAATATTCAGTTAAAAACATATCTCAACTTTCTGAGTTGATTTAAAAAAAAGCCCTGCCTGTCGCTGTGCCTGCCGGCAGGCTGGGCAGACACGACTGTGAGCCAAGCCCGAACATCCTGTAATGCATCCCTTGGCAATGCAAGATAAAATCCTGTTGCTTTAAAAAAATCTGCTATTCTGGCATTGACAAAACGATGTTTTCCCATTACTAAAAAGAACAGTATCCGGGTTACATTACAACCTGACAATAAAACCAGATAAGGAGGGATTATGGAAACATCAGCAAGAAAAGTTATTATTCTCATCACGGTCATGCTGTTTGCAAGCATGTCCACGCTGAGCTATGCCACAACGCCCAAGCCGGCTAAGATCAGCTGCCCGGCCGCCATCGAATGGCAACTTACCGAGCAGGCTGAAATCACCTCTTTCGCTTGTGAGGTGGGAACTTTCAAGAAAAAAACTGCTCTGATTTTTACGGTTTCCATCAAGAATATTACCAAGGAGGCAAAACGATACCGCCTCAATATCTTCCTCCTGGACCAGGATAAAGCCGCCGGGCATCTTATCCCCCGGAAAGGTAAACCGCCGGTGGTCAAACCGGGTGAAACCGTTACGGTTAAAGTACCTTTTTTCAATGCCGATACGGCATCAAAAGATCTGCTGGTGGTGTTGAAAACCATCGAATAAATACATAATTATCACAGTCATGAAACGTGAAATTTTTTGACAGGAGAAAAGACTTATGAATAAAAAAATATTTTTCATTCTCACCCTGGCAGTTGCACTGGGTTTTACTTTCAGCCTGAACATTGAACCCGCCGCGGCCCGGACCAAATTCATTTCCATCGGCACCGGCGGCACCGGCGGGGTCTACTACCCCTATGGTGGCGGGGTTGCTGAAATCTGGACCAAGCATGTGAAAGGGGTCAGAGCCGTGGCCGAAGTTACCGGCGCTTCGGTTGAAAACACAAAACTCTGTGATAAGGGTGAAACCCTTTTCGGTGAAATCATGAGTGATGTGGCCTTCCAGGCCTATACCGGCACCGGCAAATTCAAGGGAAAACCGCAGAAAATCCGCGGCATGTTCGTCATGTATCCCAACGTCTACCACATCGTCACCCGCAAAGATTCCGGCATCAAGACCATTGCCGACCTCAAGGGCAAAAAGGTTTCCGTCGGC
>DQWO01000016.1 GCA_011042595.1 Pseudomonadota bacterium | reverse complement strand
TTGTCGGATATTCGCAGATGGTGCAGGCGGAGCGAAAGGGAGCTTCGCTGTCGGGTTCGCAACGGCCCCCCGCAGCCTGTTTCCTGAGGTCAGCCGCCGGATTCTTGCCGGCCTTGACCATGGTGGAAAAATCTTTCGGTTCATAAGTACCAAGGCAGTCAACCGCAATAATCAACAGTGATTCCCGGTTGATCTGCTGAAACTTGGTTAATTCCACCAAAGCCCGAGCTTCACAAGGTTTAACCACCACTGCGATCTTTTCACCCGGGTCACTGAAAGTAAGATTTGAAATGAGCCTGGCAGCCTGCACCGGGATAACCGGAGCAGTCACATCCGTATCAGCCAGCAGATCCGGGTTTTTAACCAGGGCCTGAACATAGTTATCGCCGCCGGTTGTCTTTTTGGGCAACATGACGCTGCCCACCAGATCACTCTGCAGCAGCCGTTCCATAAAATCCTGGACAGAACGGTTAAAACTATTATCTCCCAGGTCGATGACCGTTGATTTCATCAGTTTCGGCCTCCAATTATGATGGCGATAAATCTTTTACTTTACCATCGGTTTCACAATTTATTTATAGAATTATAGAAAACTTATAAATCCCATTCATCGGCCAGCGGGTTCGGCCCCATGGATTCAAGAGCGCCATTATACTCGCGTACCGTTTCCGCAAAAAGGCGACCTTCACTGGCACTTATCCAGCGCAGCCAGACACGATCCTGATCAAGCCCCAATGTTTCCATGATATTCCGCAGCAGGGCGATCCGCCGCCGAGCCTTCAAATTTCCGGTCTGATAATGACAATCACCTGGATGACAACCACCGATCAGCACCCCGTCAGCACCATCAAGAAGAGCTTTCAGCACATAGACCACATCTATGGCTCCGGAACACATGAGGTGAATAATCCGAATGCCAGCCGGATACTGTTGTCGGGTGGTCCCGGCCAGATCAGCCCCAGTATACGTACACCAGTGACAGAGAAAAGCCACTATCCGCGGTTCATTATTATTATCTTCCATAGTTTCTGCCTATATTCAATATGTTAGATTTAACAATTAAACTATTTTGTTTCCATCTAGAAACTAATTATTTTTTTAATATTTTACTGAAAGCTGAATGCTGATCGCTGAAAGCGTTCATCAGGAAATGAACGTTTCCGGATGAACACTACTTTATCAACTGATCAGCCATGGCCATCATCTGGCCCTTATCGAAACCTATCTGTTGAGTTGCCCCATTAGGGCAGACAGCGGCACAGCTTCCACAACCATGACAGAGGTCATAATGAACTTCAGCAATATTATTTTCAGGATTAATCTCTCGGGCCCCAAAGGGACAGGCATCAACACAGAGACCACAGCCACTGCAAAGTCTGGTACTGACCAGCACCGCATATTTTGACGCTTGAATATTTTCCCTTGCCAGAATTGTTGCTGCCCGGGATGCCGCCGCCCGACTGCGTGCCAGGGTTTCTTCTATATGTAGCGGCGCTGAAGCAAGACCACAATGATAGCGCCCTTCACCAACAAAATCAACCAGTGCTGCTTTGCTGTTGGCCTCGGCAAAAAAACCATATTCATCCAGGGGCAGATCCAAGGTTGCTGCCAGTTGACGATTATCTCCAGGCTCAATCCCGGTACTCAAAACCAGAATATCTGGTTCCAGGGTTAACTGACGGCGTAAAACCTGATCATTATAGCTCACTTGAAGTTTTCCACCGCTAACAGCAACATCCGGTTTAGCCTCAAGATCATATGGAGAAAATAGTACCCCCTCCTGGCGGGCGGCACGATAATAATCTTCATAGAGACCATAGGCCCGCAGGTCACGATACAATACCGTCACCTGGATATCTGGATTTTCCTTTTTTAAGCGGCGGGCATTTTTCAATGCATGGGTACAGCAAACCCGGCTGCAATATTCCCGTTTACCCGGTTCACGCGAGCCAACACACTGAATCATCACCACTGAGTGAATCGACTGTAATGATTCGGGATTGGAAGCAAGGCGCGCTTCCAGTTCTGTCTGGGTCAACACCCGCTCATCCTGGCCACGCAGATATTCGTCGGTTGAAGCTTCCCGGGCCCCGGTCGCCACCACCAATACCCCATGATGAAGCAAATGATCGGTTTCCCCTTGTTTAACCACCGTGGTATAATTTCCTACTTCCCCCTGATGCCCCACAACCTGGGCCTCACTAAGAACCTCAATCAGCTCATTTTCATCCACTTCAGCCGCCAATGATTCGGCAAATGTCCGGGGGGCAGAACCTTTGATGGTGTAGTGTGCTTCCAGCAACCGTCCACCGAGCTTATCGGTTTTTTCCACCAGAGCCACCCCATATCCACGGGCAGCCAGGGAAAGAGCCGTGGTCATTCCGGCAACCCCACCACCAACAACCAAAGCCCGCTGTTCAACCGCAACGGTTTGATTGACTGCGGGAAGATCACGATAAACCTTGGTTACCGCGGCCTGGACCAAAACGGCAGCTTTGGCTTTCACCATCCTGTCCTCCGCTTGATGGGGGAGAAGACACTGTTCCTTCAAATTAACCACGGTGAAAGCATTAGGGTTAAAACCTATCTCCCGGGCAAATTTATCCAGCAGGCGTTCCATTTCCCTAACCGAACAGGCACCGATAACAATTCGGTTCAGCTCATGTTCACCGATAAAGCGGCGTAAGTCAACAAGTCCTTCCGCAGTGCAGGCATGATCGATAATTTCAGCGCAAACAACCCGAGGCCGCGTACTGACCTCCTGGCACAAGCCAGCAAAATCAAGTTCATCTGCCATAAAACCAGAACAGGAACAAAGAAAAACTCCAATCCGGGGTTCTTCCACCCAGACATTCCCCTCCCGAGGCATCAATGAGCTGTTATTATCATTATCAATTTCATC
>DQWO01000295.1 GCA_011042595.1 Pseudomonadota bacterium | reverse complement strand
TTGCCTGGAGGATGATACTTCTGGCTTCACTTGGCGGGCGCATAATATTTCCTTCGTAATGCATCATAGTAATTCCTAAATTAAGCTATTAGCCCTTAGCGGTTAGCTATTAGCTTAATGAATTCAAGATGTTTCGTTATTTGTAGCTTTAACCCGTTTGGTGTTTTAAATTGTTTAGTTAATGATTTTATTTTACCTGGCTAAAGGCTAATAGCTAACAGCTGATCGCTCAGATTAGGTAATTATTTATTCCAGTCTTCTTTCATTTCTTGAATTTTTCCCGACCATCTATTACTATAGCCGAACCTGGCACAGCCAGAACCAACATCAATTGTCGGCAGTCGGCAAAAAGCTCGAGCTGAAAATTGCTCAAGCTCAGCGTATATAGCATAATCAGGATGTAAAGTGCAACAAGGGCATCAGGTTGTAAATTTTTTTTATGGGAGTGTCCGGTGAAAATCAAAACAGTCAGGTTTACTAAAAGCGTAGTCGATGCCACCGGGGTACCCGATGACCATTGGCCCCATATAGCCATCGCCGGTCGTTCAAACGTTGGTAAATCTTCATTGATAAATGCTTTGTTGCAGCGTAAGTCAATGGCGCGAACCAGCTCCAGCCCCGGCCGTACCCGGATGATAAATTTTTTTCTCGTAAATGAATCCTTCTACCTAGTGGATCTTCCTGGTTACGGTTATGCATCGGTAGACTATAAAACCAGGCTTTCATGGGGTCCACTGGTACATGATTATCTTGAGTCATCGATCCGGTTGGAACGGGTAATCATGCTTCTTGATATTCGCCGTAATTTAACCGAGGCCGATGGCCAATTACTGCAGTGGCTGGCAGCTAATCAAAAACCGTTGACATTGGTGCTGACCAAAGCCGATAAATTCAAAGCTTCCAAACGGGCAAATCAGGTGCGCCAATGGCAGCGGGAATTGGAGTCCGCTGGTATCAGGGAAACACCGATTGTTTTTTCGGTGCCCAAAAAACTTGGTCGTGACCATTTGCTGAAAGTGATGGCAAAATCGGTGGGAGCTTGATTTTGCCAGCTTCAAGACGAGGGAAAACCGCTTCTTCTTGCCTGATAACTGGCGAGCGGGGAGCAGTGGTCAAAGAGTGGGGTGGCCGTTATCCGGTGGCCCTCGGATATCCCAATGTTTATCAGGTCGGCATGGGGAATCTTGGCTTTCTCTCCATGTATGCCATCTTGAATGCCCATCCTCAGATAGTAGCCGAACGGTTTTTTCTACCCGATGGTGGCCAGAAAAAACCGCCGGTACTTACCCTGGAATCAGGGCGGCCACTGTCCGCTGTCCGGCTGATTCTTTTTTCTATTTCCTTTGAACGTGATTATCTGCACGTACTTGAAATCCTGAAGTACTCAGGATTGGCTTTGCTGGCTGATGACCGGCAGCCTGCTGATCCCTTGGTTATGGTGGGAGGGGTGGCAACTTTTATTAATCCGCTGCCCCTATCCTTTTTCGCTGATGCTTTTCTCCTCGGTGAGGGGGAAAGGCAGGTTCCTCAAGTGATGGAATTACTGCTGGCTGGACAGCAAATGAAAAAGTCAGAGTTGCTGTTATCGCTTTCCGGGGTACCGGGCGTTTATCTTCCGAATTCAGCCAGGAAAAAATCGGTTGAAGACTGTGCGCCGGTGAAAATTCCTCATTGTTCTGATCTGGATCGGTTTGTTCCCACTTCAGTAGTGACGACAGCTGGTTTTGCAAGCCCTCTATCAGCTTCTTATCTGGTAGAAATTAATCGTGGCTGTCCCCGGGGTTGCCGGTTTTGTGCTGCCGGGTTTGTTTATCGTCCATTCCGCAATCGTTCCCTGCCCAGTTTGCAGCCGATCTTTGAAGCTGCCATGGAGAATGGTTACCGTCATTTTGGCCTGATTGGTTCGGCCCTTGGTGATTATCCCCATTTGAAAGAGTTGTGTTCCTGGCTGGTGCGAAAAGGGGTGGCTTTCAGTCCGGCCTCATTACGGGTGGATTGCCTTGATGCGGAATTGTTGGAATTGTTGCGGGCTGGAGGGGTGAAAACCCTGACGGTCGCACCTGAAGCTGGATCTTTCAGGCTGCGTAAACTGATACATAAACAATTGAATGAAGAGCAAATTCTGACAGCTTCCCGGCTGGCGGTGATGACCGGCATCTACCAGCTTAAACTGTACTTCCTTATGGGGTTGCCATCTGAAACCGTAGAAGATTTGGATGATATTTTCTATCTGGTCAGCAAAATCAGAAAAATTATGCTTGATCATCGACAATCGAAGCAAAAAAGTATTCAGCTTACCGTAAGTATTAATCCTTTTATTCCTAAGCCCCACACTCCCATGCAGTGGGCAGCCTTTGCCGGGCTTAAATCCCTGCAGGAAAAACAGCAATACATGCAAAAACTGTTACGCCCGCTGGGCAACGTAAAACTTGAGATGGAAAATCCTTGGGATGCCGCCTGGCAGGCCATGCTGAGTCGGGGTAACCGGGATATGGGGCGGCTGTTGCTTGCCATGGTTGAGAGGCCGCAATCACCTCGCCGGTTGATACGGGAAGCAATCAAAAATTCTGCCTCGCTTTTTGCCGCTCAACCGTTGGATATACCTCTTCCCTGGTCATTTATGCAGCACCATACTTCAGCAGAAACCCTGTTGCATATGTATCAGCAATTAGGGCCTTGCTCCTGAAAGGCTGTCACTCTTTTCACTACCCCTTTGAGGGGTGTAAAAAACAAGAAATTGTCGGGAATACATTCAGGATGTTCGGGCTTGGCTCATAGCGGCACACACCTCGGAGGGGCACACGATTTGCCGCGAGAATGAGCGAGAGCCATGCCGGAACATCCTGATACCTTAATTTGGGTTGCGGGCGTTAAGCCCGCGTTAGAAAATTAAAGGGACGCCCATGCACTACAG
>DQWO01000096.1 GCA_011042595.1 Pseudomonadota bacterium | reverse complement strand
ATCTCGGAGAGATGTTGAAAGCTGGTATTCCCATCAGTCCCGGGTTTGCCATTACCATCCATGCCAATGATGTTTTTATGCGGGAATCCGGGGTTAAAGCGAAATTAGAAAAATTGTTAGCCGATGAGTGTAAGGAGTCAACGCCTGAAAATATTTCTCATTTAAGTAAGTTCGCGATGGAGGCTATTGAAACAGCTTCCATGCCACCGGCCCTGGAAAAATATATTCTGGCGGATTATCACCGCCTTTGCGATATTTGCGGGGTTGAGAATCTGCCGGTAGCGGTACGTTCGAGTGGAGCTGTAAGTATGCCGGGTCAGATGGAAACCTATCTTAATATCAGGGGTGATCAGGATTTGTCAGATTATATTCGCAAGTGTTGGGCCAGTTCTTATTGTGTGGAAGCGCTTACCTATCGGATTAATCGTGAGCTTGGAGTACTTTTTAATATCGGCGTCGGCATTCCGAAAATGGTTAATTCCAGAATATCAGGGGTTATTTTCACCATTAATCCGCTGAATGGCGACCCTTCAAAGATTTCTATCGATGCCAGTTATGGCCTGGGTGAAGCGGTGGTCAGCGGCTTGGTCACTCCGGATACCTATTTGATTGATAAGATCACTTTGGACCCGGTAAAAATTATCAAGGGAAGCAAAGAGGTTGAGTGTGTATATCGTACAGGCAGCAGTGACATCGTCGAAAGAGAAGTTGATGAAGCACGTCGCCAGGTTAACGCTTTAAGCCAGGAAGAACTACGACATCTTTGTATTGTATCTAAAAAGATAGAAAAGTATTACGGTAAAGCTTATGACATAGAATTCGGTATTGATGCTGATCTGGAGTTCCCTGAAAATGTAATTATTCTTCAGGTTCGGCCGGAATCAGTCTGGAACAAGAAAAAAACCGAGAAGAAAACAGCGGAACCTGCTGATGCCATGAACATGATTTTGAAACAATTGATTAACGGAGTTAAATTCAGCTGAATCTGATTCCTTAACCGCCTGACTATCTTCAACACGGATAAAAAGGCAGCAAAATTCAACAGTATAATGAGGTGAAAAGAATGGATTTAAGAGAGTTTATTTCCAAGTGTGAAGCAGCCAACAAATTAAAGCGCGTTACCAAGGAAGTTGACTGGAACCTGGAATTATCCCACATTTCCAAGATCAACGAAGAAAAAGATGGTGGGGCCCTCCTTTTTGAAAATGTCAAAGGTTATAAAAACTCGGTGTTGACCGGAGCCTATTCAACCAAGGAGAATTTTGCCATTGCCCTGGGGATGCCCATTGGCACTTCCATGTGTGAGATGTCAAGAAAGTGGATGCAGCTGGCCATCAAAGAGTTAATTCCGCCGCGAGTGGTTAAAGATGGCCCGATTTTAGAAAATATTATCGAGCGTGATCAGGTTAACCTCTTTGATTTTCCGGTGCCGCAGATGTATCCACAGGACGGCGGGCGCTTTATTGGTACCGCATATACACTGATTACCAGAGATCCCGAAACCGGTTGGGTGAACCTGGGTACCTATCGGATGCAGATTCTCGATGAAAAAAGTGCCGGAATTCAGATCATCAAAGGTAAACATGCCGATTTCATGATGAAAAAATATCTGGAAATGGGGAAAAAGATGCCGGCTCTGGCCGTAATCGGTGGCGATCCCTTAGGTTTTCTCACCGGCTCAACCCTGGTTTCGGCGGAAACTAGTGAATACGATGTAATGGGGGCTCTGCGCGGTGAACCGATTGATGTCATTGAGAGTGAAATTAATGGCCTGCCCTTCCTTGCTAATGCGGAAATTGTACTCGAGGGTGAGGTTGACCCGAATCCCGATAACTGGCGTCAGGAAGGCCCCTTTGGAGAATATACTGGTTACTATTCGGGGAAAAAGAGTGATGAATGGCCTAAACCCTGGCTTGATGTTCAACGGGTTTACCATCGTAACGATTACATCTTATGGTCCACCACAGTCGGGAAACCGATTACAGATACCCATATGATCCAGTCTTTGAACCGGACTGCAACCTTATGGACAGATCTTGAAACGGCGAGGGTTCCTGGAATCCAGTCGGTCTATATCCCGGCCTCATCCACTGGTCGTTTCTGGGCCATAGTTTCGGTCAAACAGATGTATCCTGGCCATCCTAACCATGTAGCTGATGCCGTTTACGGCTCAACCACCGGTCATTATGGCATGAAGGGAGTCATTGTTGTTGATGATGATATCCCTGCTGATGACTGGAACAAAGTTATGTGGGCCATGTCTGTACGTTACGATCCCAAACGGGATACGGAGATAATTAAACGCGGTCGTTCAACTCCCCTTGATCCGGCCTTGCATCACAGTGAACGTGAAATTGTTTCGCGGATTATCATCGATGCCTGTACTCCGTATGAATGGGATCGTAAGCCGATGGAGATTTTTCTTGATAAAGATATGGAGAAAAAAGTTCGGGACAACTGGGACAGTTACGGTATTTAATCAGTAAAGTTAAAGGTGGCGGAGCATTGCCAACAGCTCCGCCAGCTTTAATGATTTTCAAATCATGAAGAAAATTGATTCAATTTACAGCGACAAAAATAGTAATTACTCATTAGTGGCAACCATAATAGGTCTTGACAACGATGATGTAGTTGTCGTGGTTACGGGAGGTTATGATCATATTGGCGCAATCGGTCTGGCGATTCCCCGGCCCAGCCTTGAAGATCAAAACTGCACCAGTGCTACCTCATCCATATTAACCATGTTAGGGCATAAAGAAGATGTCGTGGCCAGGTATGTCAGTGAAAAAGTTGCGGCCGCCACTAACCGCAATGTCGTAGTTATAGCCGGGATTCATTATGACAATTTGGCTCAGGAGGATCTTGAAACTTTACATGAACAGTGGGTTATACTGACAAAAAAAATAATCGCCCACATCAACCAATAGTAT
>DQWO01000302.1 GCA_011042595.1 Pseudomonadota bacterium | reverse complement strand
CGCTCATTCTCACGGCACATCGTGTGCCGCTCCGAGGTGTGTGCCGCGAATCACCGTCGTGGTGATTCGTTCGGCACCCAATGCCGCTATGAGCCAAGCCCGAACATCCTGAATGTATTCCCGTTCAAGAGAGACCAACTAACCGACGAAGCCTCGTCACTTCACGGGGTTGCAGGAAACGATATTTCCCTTTGAGCAGACTACCTAAACGTAAAAATCCTATCTGTGTCCGGACCAGCTTCTGCACCGAATAATTCACTGCTGCCAGCATTCTCCTGACCTGGCGGTTTCTTCCTTCCAGCAGGACAATTTCAAGCTCTGTCGTTGTTGCGGTGAATTTCTTAATGGTAACCTGCTCAGGTTTTGAAAAACCATCGTCAAGATCAACTCCTTCACGAAGATGTTTAAGGTCCGCTTCAGATATACGGCCAGTAACCGTCACCCGATAATATTTTGTCAATTTGTACCGTGGATGCATCATCCGGTGAGCCAGCTCACCATCATTGGTACAGAACAACAAACCGGAAGAATTAATATCAAGCCGGCCTACCGGATAAAGTCGCGTATCAATCCCAGTCAGCAAATCACTGACAATTGGTCGATGCTGGGGATCGCTCATGGTGGTCACATACCCGATGGGCTTGTACAGTAGCAGATAAAGCGGTTCTTTCCTGGCCGACAATAATTTTCCGTCCACCTGGATTTCATCAGTCAGGGGATCAACCTTGGTTCCCAATTCAGTAACCAATATTCCGTTGACCTTAACCCGTCCCTGGACAATCATTACTTCCGCCTGCCGGCGGGAAGCCAAACCCCGGGCGGCAATAACTTTCTGGAGCCTTTCGACTGTCATCATACCCACCGGCCAATCACTGTCCGTCCAGCAGGGGCAACTCTACATTGGGATACAGATCGCCAAAGGAATTGATATCAGGCAAGCTGGATAAACTGGTGAGGTTGAAAATCTGGAGAAATTTATCCGTAGTCACATAAAGAAGCGGCGAACCAAGCACTTCTTTCCTCCCTTTAATGGCAATCAGCTCTTTTACCAGCAAAAGACGGAGAACGCCTGAGGCATCAACTCCCCTGATTGATTCAATTTCAGGCCTGGTAATAGGCTGGCGGTAGGCAATAATTGCCAGGGTTTCCAGTGCCGCCTTGCTGAACCTGACCGGTTTTCCCGCTTTAAATTTTCTGATCCAGGATGCATTCTCCTGTTTAGTAACAAAACGAATCCCAGCACCAATGCGCTGAAGATAAAAACCACGATCACGCTGGCGGTATTCATCTTCCAGTTGAGTCAAGGCTTCGTCTAATAAATCACCATCTTCAATTTCCAGCAGGTTCTGAACATCATGCAGATTCACCGGCTCCCCGGAAATCAGCAGCAAGCTTTCCATAACATCTTTGATATGTCGTAATTCGCTGGGCATCAGTTACCTCTCAGACTCCGGCAGTTATTATAAGCGGTTCCAAAGGAGCTTCCTGATTGATAACAACTCTTTTCTGCCGTACCATTTCCAGCAGGGCGAAAAAAAGAAGGACCACCAGGGGGATATCGGCACTGAACCGCTCCACCAATTCGGCAAAACTGACCGCCGGCTGCCGCTTCAGGGTTTCACTGACCCGGCTGCATATTTCATCAATATTTATTAAATCATGAGTAATTTCATAACGTTCCTGGTCAGCTTTCCGGCGCTCATGCAACTGCAGAAAGGCCGCCAGCAAATCGTTAAGGCTGACATCATAGCGTTCCTCAGCCGACAAATCAGCCTGATTTTCATCATCCAGCAGATTTACCAGGCCAGTCTCAGCCGGCGAAAAGCAATCCCAACCATTCAACGGCTGCTGCGCCAGGTATTCGGCCCCCTTCCTATAAAGTTCATATGCCTGCAGCCGGGCGATAATTTCTTCCCGGGGGTCTTCGCCGAGCTCATCTGCGGCATCCTCATCATCAATCTGCTGCCGCAGGAGTATCCTGGATTTTATTTGAATCAGGGTTGCAGCCATCAGCAAATACTCTGAAGCAATGGAAAGGTTCATCTCTTCCATCAATTCCAGGTAGGCCAGATATTGCCTGGTAATGGAAACAACCGGCAGATTTTCAATGGCCACGCGGTTTTTTTTCACCAGGAAAAGCAAGAGGTCCAGCGGCCCTTCAAAACTGTCAAGAAGCACATAAAATTGTTCTTCCAATACGGCATAGAGAGCCCGCTGATGGGCGGGAGGGAAAAAAGCAGGTTCATTCATGGAATTCTTTTCAGGCCATTTTTCTCAGATCTTCATGTGTTCACGTACCTGCTCCATGGTTGCAGAGGCAATTCCCCGGGCCCGTGAATTTCCGTTTTCGATAATTTCCTGCAGCAACGACGGATGATCTTCATAATAGCGACGTTTTTCCTGTACCGGTGCCAGCTTTGCCAGCAGGTTCTTCATCAGAATTTTTTTGCACTCAACACAGCCAATTTCAGCCCGGGGGCATTCCCGCTTAATCCGCTCCACCTCCTCCGCACTGGAATACAATGGATGGAGAGGAAAAAGATTGCACACTTCAGGATCTCCCGGATCTTTCCGCCTGGCCCGCTGAATATCGGTAACCATCTGACTCACTTTTTTTCTGATGGTTTCTTCATCATCAGCCAGATAGATGGCATTGTTGTAGCTTTTGCTCATTTTACGACCATCCAGGCCCATAAGTTTGGGAACCTCGGTCAAAATGGGTTTAGGAACCGGAAAAGTATCGCCATAGAGATAATTGAACCGGCGGGTAATTTCCCGGGTCAACTCCACGTGAGGCAGCTGATCAACTCCTATGGGAACCAGATGTGAACGGTAGATGATGATATCGGCCGCCTGCAGCACCGGATACCCCAAAAATCCATAGGTCGCCAGATCATCGTTTTTATTTTCGTTCTCATTCTGGCTGTCTTT
>DQWO01000353.1 GCA_011042595.1 Pseudomonadota bacterium | reverse complement strand
CTGCAGGAGAATGTTGAAAATATCCGGGTGTGCTTTTTCAATTTCATCCAATAAAATGATGCTGTGGGGATGTTTTCGTATCTGCTCGGTCAGCTGGCCTCCCTGGTCAAAGCCAACATAGCCTGGAGGGGCACCAATCAACCGGGCCACTGCATGCTTCTCCATGTATTCGCTCATGTCAAAGCGGATAAATTTAATGCCCAGGAGGGCGGCCGTCTGGCGGCTGACTTCAGTTTTTCCCACTCCGGTAGGTCCAGTAAACAAAAAGCAGCCCACCGGTCGATCCGGGTTGTTGAGGCCGGCCTGGGATCTTTTCAGCGCTTTGGATAAAGCTGAGATTGCCTGGTCCTGGCCAAAATAAGTCTTTTCAGGTTGTTTCCCAGGCTAACCAGGTTATCCGGTGACTTACTATCTGTTTTTTGTACCGGAACTCTGGCAATCAGGGAAACAACTCGTTCAATATCAGTGGGAGTGATGCGTTTGCGTCGCTGACTTTCCGGCAGGAGCTGAATCGCGGCCGCGGCTTCATCGATGACATCGATGGCTTTGTCCGGCAGGTAACGGTCATTCAGGTAGTGGCTGGTCAGCTCGGCCGCTGCCCGCAGGGCTGTCTTGGTATAGGATATGTTATGGTGTTCTTCATAGCGTTGACGCAGGCCCTGAAGAATTTTAACGGTTTCATCGATGTTGGGTTCCGGCAGCTGGATTTTTTGAAAGCGTCGGGACAGTGCCCGGTCTTTGCTGAAATTCAGTTTATATTCTTCGTGAGTGGTTGCTCCGATGCAGCGAAGATTGCCGTTGGCCAGAAAGGGCTTGAGAATGTTTGAGGCATCCATGGAGCCGCCACTGGTGGCACCGGCACCGACAATGGTGTGAATTTCATCAATAAACAGGATGGCCTTCTTTTTCTGCTGTAATTCCCTGATGACCCCCTTGAGTCGTTCTTCAAACTGTCCCCGGAATTTGGTTCCTGCCAGCAGGGCCCCCAGATCAAGGGTGAACATTTCAAAATCTTTCAGGATATCGGGAACATTGCCACTAAAAAGCTGTAAAGCCAGGCCTTCGGCCATGGCGGTTTTTCCCACTCCGGGTTCCCCCACATAGAGGGGATTATTCTTCTGCCGGCGGCATAATACCTGCAGGGTCCGCTGCATTTCCTGCTGGCGACCAATCAGCGGGTCAATATGGCCACCTGCTGCCTGTTCCAGCAGGTTGAGGGTGAATTTTTCGAGAAAACTGTCTTCCTCCCGGTTTTTTTTCTTTTTCCTGTCACTGTCCGGCTGATTTTCCTTTTCCGGTAGAAGCTCCCCGTCTTTTTTGATTCCATGTGCCAGATAATTGATGACCACCAACCGGGTAATATCCTGCTGGCGGAGAAAATAGCAGGCGTGGGAGTCTTCCTCTTCAAATATTGCCGCCAGCATATCGCCAATTCCCGCTTCCTCTTTTTCGGCGGCCTGAACATGGAGGATAGTACGTTGGATCAACCGCTGAAAAGCCAGGGTTTCAACCGGTGCTTGTGGTTTATCGGCCGGCAGGGATGTTATTTTGGTATTGAAATAGATTTCCAGCTGCCGCTTTAAAACTTCCGGATTGCCACCGCAATTTCGGATTATTTCAGTGCCATAATCATTATGCAGCAGGGCGTAGAGCAGGTGCTCAACACAGAGGTATTCATGTGCCCGGTTCTGAGCTTCGCGAAATGCCGCGAGAATGGTATATTCGAGATCTTTGCTGATCATATCAATTAAACCTTTTGCATGCTGCAGCGCAGCGGGAAGCCGTGGTTGCGGGCCAGTTTGGTGACCGTGTTGATCTTGGTTTCAGCAATGCTGCGGGGGTATTCACCGCAATTGCCGATCCCCTGGCGATGAATCGACAGCATAATTCTGGTGGCTTCGGCCGGGTTTTTATGAAATATATTTTCCAGAATATCAATAACAAAATCCATGGTGGTATAATCATCATTATGGAGCAAAACCAGATAGAGCGGCGGTTCATGGAGTTGCTGCTGGTCTGTCGTCTGAATCTGCTCGTCAAAATGGTGATTTTTGGTGGTCATTATGCTATCCGGCAAGATGCTTGTTTTTTTTAATAGAGGATGATTTCAATTATAAAATACACATCATTTGCTGAAAAATCAAGATTAATGGGGGACAGTTTTAAAAACTGTCCCCAACCATTATCCGGACTTGATGATGGTTTGACCGGTCTTGGGTTTCATGCTAAACAGTCCTATTATCGACAGAATTAGTGCTTTACTCCTGAAAGGCTGTCGTAAAAAACAAGAAATTGTCGGGAATATATTCATGATGTTCGGGCTTGTCTCATAGCGGTATTGGCCGCCAAACGAATCACACGATGTGATTCGTGGCGGACGCCTCGGAAGCCGGCCATGGACGGCCGGCGAGAATGAGCGAGAGCCATGCCGGAACATCCTGATACCTTGATTTGGGTTGCGGGGCTCGCTCCCGCATTACGGTGAAACTGAAGGCTCTCCATGTTTGATTTAATAAAACGTCATCGTTTGTTATGGTTTGCTGTTTTTGTCCTGCTGGCCGCTATCGTCAGCCTGGCTATGGGATGGTTGTCATGGCAGAAATTCCAGGCATCCAGCGATCCTTCCAGGGCGCTGACATTGATTGAGAAAAAATCGCAGCCGGTTTTTGCTGACGATTTGTCCCTGGATTCTCTGGGACGGGCTTTAGATCGCAACCTGGAATTTTTGGCCGGTCGCGAGCCGGAAATGATCATTCATTTTGGCCCTGAATCGTTCACCGTCAGGCAAATGTTGAAAAGCCAGCAACAACTGCGGCAGTTCATTGACAAACCGGTTTCCATTTCAGCCCTGGATCAGTATCTGCAGAGGCACTTTTCCGTTTTCGAAGCTGGAGCTGGTACACAGTCGGGAAAAGTCCTGGTGACCGGTTATTATG
>DQWO01000352.1 GCA_011042595.1 Pseudomonadota bacterium | reverse complement strand
GGCCAGTGAGATTGAAGGAGCCGATGACTTTGCTTATTTTGATAAGACGGAAGAATGAAACAGAAAAACAGACAGATAATTTATAAAAAAGAATGGTGGATAATCTTTTTTATCCTCGGATTCTTTTTTATTAATTATCCTATTATGCATATTTTCAACAAGGATTACCAGATATTTGGCTACCCTGCCTTCTTTCTCTACCTGATGGTGGGTTGGCTATGCTCAATTATGGTAATTTTTGCTTATGTCTGGTTGGCTGAGCATGAAGAATGAGACTGATAAATGGGGGTCAGAGTAAATAGTCAAGAAATTATTTGACTCTGACCCCGTTTATTCACTGACCCCGTTTATTCGCGTTTTTGCCGTCTTGATTATCTGATTTTCTTTTCTCACGGAGACACAGAGGCGCAGAGAGAAATAAGAAAAGTTTGGTTTTCTCTGTGTCTTTGTGACTCTGTGAGAGTTATCTTGTTTTCATTGTTAACCGAATAGTTACTTTGTAGCTTTAGTCCGTTTGGTGTTTTAAATTATTTCGTTAAGGACTTAATTTTACCCAGCTAACAGCTCATATCAAGTGATTAACGTGGCTTGGGATAAGAACGGTTTGGAGGGTTGGAAATGTTAAATTATCGCAAAAAAATCCTGGTAGCCGTTGATGGTTCAGCAGTTTCCGACAAAGCGGTGTATGAGGCTGTCTGGATGGCTGGTTGTTCCAAAGGTGCCTTTCCCAATAAAGTTTACGCGGTTTTTTCCAAGGTGGTTCATTCTGATGATTACCTTGATATGTTCCCCATTTCTCCCAGTCCCACGGCTGGTGAAGACGATCGCCGCTGGGAGGAAATCATTGAGATGGTTTTCCTGGTGGCGAGGAAGTTGGCCCGGGAAAATGGGGTGGAACTGGAAACCCGGGTGGTTTCCGGACCTCCGGCGGAAAGTATCATCAAACTGGCCCGGGAAATTGACGCGGATGTCATTGTCATCGGCAGCACGGGTAAGGGCCGGGTGGTCAGGAGCTTATTGGGAAGTGTCTCCGCTGAAGTTATGAATAAGGCTCCCTGCAGTGTTTATCTAGTCAGGGCCTGATGAACTTATCCTTGATGTAACACCAGAGGATTTTTGGGAGTATAAAGAATTCCACGCTCATCACGGAGACTGCCGATATAGGTAATGCCGGCCTGATTCAAGATTTTTACGGCGGTATTTGTCGGGGCAGAGATGGAGAGTACCAGCGGAAAACCGGCCCTGACGATCGTCCAGGAAATGGCAATATTGATCCGACCGCTGAAGACGGCGATCAACTCCCCCTGTGCTAATTTATGCTGCAGGCAAAATCCCAATGCTTTGTGTAGTGCGTGGGTGCGGCTGGCGTCTTCCTGGCAGGTGAGTAATTCTCCTTCACGGTTGAATAAACCAACAGCATGCGCGGCCCGGGAACTGGCATAAAGTTCCTGATGGGCTGTCATTATTTGCGGAAATTGTAAGAGCTCCCGGAAGGAGAATTCTTTATTCAAATCGGTAAGGCGTCCTTTGGTCCGGTTGAATTTCTGCCGTATGTCAACCGCTGTTGACGGTTGAAGAGGCGCGGTACCTGCCCCCGGAACCGTGATAATCATGGTGTCTTCAACAATATTTCCCCCCTTATTTTCACTACCGGGCTGTAACTGAATATTGCTGATTTCAGTGGCAGAGGTTATAATCCCTCCGGCAAAAAGGATGCCGACAGCCATGAGCTCATCATCAATGGGCGTCCGGCTGGTGTTCAGGAAGGGCTGGTCGTTGACGATTATCTTCAGGGGAATTTCGTTGATCAATGGTAGGCTGGTGGCTTGGGGTTCCTGGTTGCCCTGGTAGCTGATGACAGGGCATTGACTGCTTGCGGCTGAGAAAGTGGTCATTGAAGGTAGCCTTTTAAAATTCGGAAGTGTTCGGTCAATAAAGTACTATTAGTACAAAGAGTATAGCAGACGACAGTGATAAATACCAATTTCAATTGGACATCCTGTAAAAATTTCTTTATATCGGAATTGCAGAAAGGCAGTGGTTTTCTTGACAGTAACCGGGCGATTTGGTAGATGAATCAGCACTTGAGGGATAAATTTTATATGTCCCTGGCCCTCGATGAGGCGAGGCAGGCTTTTCTGGCCGGAGAAACCCCGGTTGGGGCCTTGGCTGTGCGTGGGAATGAAATCATCGCTCGGGGGGGGAATCTCAAGGAACAGAAACGGCTGGCTTTTTCCCATGCCGAGCTGGAAGTGATGACTCAGGCCAGCCGGGTTGTGGGCGACTGGCGCCTGTCGGAAGTAACCGTTTATGTGACCTTGGAACCCTGCATCATGTGCGCCGGTGCCATGCTGCAAGCCCGGCTGAAACGTCTGGTTTATGGCTGTGCCGATCCCAAAGCCGGGGCTATTGAATCATTGTATTCCCTGGCTGAAGATAGCCGTCTGAATCATCAGATCTCTGTCCGCAGCGGGGTGCTGGCCAGCCAGTCACGGAAAATGTTGCAGCAGTTTTTTCAATTATTGAGAATGAGAGATAAACTATCGAAGAAAGGTTAGGTGAACAATGAGCAAGATGGATAATTTTCACGTTAAGGATTTGAACCTGGCATCGGAAGGGCGGCTGCGGATTGAGTGGGCGGGCCAGAATATGCCGGTGCTGAAACTCATTAATGAGCGCTTTAAAAAGGAAAAACCCCTGGCCGGAATTCGTCTTTCCGCCTGCCTCCATGTGACCACGGAAACGGCCAACCTGGCGATTACCTTGAAGAACGGCGGTGCTGACCTGGTTTTGTGTGCCTCAAACCCCTTGAGTACCCAGGATGATGTGGCCGCCGCCCTGGTGGCTGATCACCAGATTCCGGTGTATGCCATTAAAGGCGAAGACAATGTTACCTATTATGAACATATCCGGGCGGCGTTGGAGCATTTCCCCGC
>DQWO01000303.1 GCA_011042595.1 Pseudomonadota bacterium | reverse complement strand
GTTTTTATTGATCCCGAATAGCTGTTCCAGAGAACTGAACTGGGCCAATTGAGCGGTAAAATCCGTACTGTCCATAGGGTTCAAGGGGTCCTGGTTTTTTAATTGTTCAATCAACAGTTTCAGGAACTGTTCCTGGCCCAGGGCCGCATCACTTAAACCGGCAGTTGAATCGTTCTTCTTGGTTCCAAACATGCTGGTGGGGGTTGCAGCCGATGACGAAACATTCATCATATGTCCACTCCTTATACCAATCTACAAAGTCATTATGCCCGGATATGTAAAGATCCCGGCTGTAAAAATAACCCAGACGAGGGCAGGCCGGCCAGAGTATGCACTTCTTCGGTTTTAACCGGCTCGGTAGTTCCTTGATGCTGAGCTGAAAAAGAATGATGTCGCTGCTCACTGCCAGGTGAAAATTGCTGAAAATCTCGTGACAGGTTTCCGCCGTCAGAATGTAGATCAATGTTGACGGACATCCCGATCATTTTCTCTGCCGGGGCAATCTCCACTGCAACCTGTTTCACCTCTACACCTTTAGCCACCAGGGCATCATGCAAAGAACTCACATGTTTCAGCAGCACATCCCTGACCTCGGAATGTTGGACCACAAAATGGGCAGTTAATTTCTGCTGTTCCATTACCAGTTTTATCTCAACTTTACCCAGAGATTCCGGCTGTAATTGAATGGTAACCACCTGACGGCTGTTATGCCGATCAGGCAAACGCATAGTCACCTGATTCAACAAATCATCACTGGTAACAGGCAAAGTTTTTTCAGTCCCGCCGGGGACCTGTCCAATCCCAGGATCAAAAGATAATGATGACTGGTGTCCAACGGTACCAGTCATATCAGTTTTTACAGTTGCATCACCCAGTGAGAAATGCTTATCGTCTACCAACAATGTCTGTCTGGCAACGATATGGGCAGAATTATCATGACCTTTTTGTCCAACCATTTGCCGGCCGACCAATTCATGAGAAATACGGATTGGCATTACTGGTTCATCAACTTCCCGGAGCGGGGAAGAAGATGAAAAGCCGATCATTTTTTCCCGGCTTGACTGGTTTAAGAGATTGGTCTTCCCCTCCGCGCTGACAGCCATTTGTTCCTCGATAGTTTGGGAAACAGCAACTGAGCCATCACCGGCCATGGTTGATTTTCCTGTACCTTTAAATATCTCCCCGGTTTCCACCGGCGGTTCTCCCACCACTGGTAAATCTGCTCCAGCACTCCTTTTAGTGATAGATATTAATTCCGGAACTATGGTGGCCGGCTGATTTTCCTGATTATTTCCGGCTTTGGCGGCCATACCGGAAAAACCAGCAGCTTCCAATATACCCCCACCACCACTGGTCACACCCATAACCTTTGCCTGTTGTGGCAGGACAAGAGGTTCAGCTTCTGAATCTAGTGGCAAATCAATCATCAAATCCTGTGTCCTCACCTGATACCCATCCCCAACCATGGCAGATTTCAGCGGTCCAGAACTACTATCATGGATCAATGGAGAAAAAGACTCACCATCACTGACAAAGGCCTGCTGCTCCGGTTGGGCTATCTCCAACATATTATTTTGCCCTGACTGAGGCGACAGGAGACCATCAGCCTTCCCAGTCTGCAACAATCCGGAATTTCCCGAAAGTCCTCCTTCAGAATCCATCTCAATGGATTGGTTGGATTCCGCTGCCATCAGGGATAAAAACAAAAATATATTTTCCGGATTTTCGGTAATTGTCACCACTCTCTTATCAGCTACTGAATCAGCGGAATCATCAACAGATGATGATAATGAAGTAACGGCGTTTTCATCCTCACTTTTGACTCCATAGACTGATAAATCACTTCCCTTATTCCCAAAGGTATTTTCTGTATTTACTTCTGTTTCTGTATTACCTTCCTGATGTTTTTCCGATGCAATCTCAGGGGAAGTATTCTTTACAGCAACATCCGCATCTGCTGTCCTGACAAGAGATTTTTCGTCAGATTTACCTTCCACCTTCTTTTCCACCACGGCGTCCTGACTTTGCTGCAAAGATAAAGCAAAATCAGATCCTGAGCCTGCGGCTCCAGGAACTTGCAAACCGGCATCCAGACCTGGAAATGTTCTATCCATAAGTTGAACATTTCCAGGCATTGACAATAAATCCATAATCAGCTCCAATGCCCTTCAGCTGAAACAGCCCCGGAAAGAAATTATTTTATTTCTTCAGCATTTAATGCCGTAATTGAACGAGAAATTGCCGTTGCTCTTTTGGGTTTTATGGCAGACAGCAGTTTGGCGGCTTTTCTCGGTTCCATCCGTAAGATTACTTCAACGGCATAAGAAAGATCCAGAGTTTCCACCAAAGGAGCTGCGGCAGCCGGTTTCATCGCCGTATAAACTGCAACCAGACGGGATAAGTCCTCATCTTTTAACGCTTGCAGCTCAGCCAGCACCGTTTCCGCTCGCTGGCGCAAAGCTTCAATATCTTTCTCCTTTTTCTGCAATTCCTTTTGCAGGACAATCAACCGTCGTTCCTTTTCCCGCAGCAACGATTCTTTTTCCTGCAATGCCTTTTCCTTGTTATGCAAAATCTCAGACATTCGAATAAGCTGCTGGTCTGAATATGATGACTCAACCGCCAGACCGGATTGCGGCAGACACAACAGGAGAAAAATGCCCAGCATAATTGCTGACATAGGCAAGAATTCCAGCCCGGAGCACCTTTGATCCGATTTATCATACAATCCAGTAGCCATAATTTTCATAAATAATATCAATAAGTTAAAATAAAATATGCAGGGGATTTCATTACATCCCCCGAGTTGGATATCTATCACCTCTCAAAGGAATAGCAAAAAGCATGCCTTCCTGAGTCTGGAGGATTATAGACAACCAATAAGACATAAGGTATTGATAATGTAAGTTTTCAACTCGAATGTTTTGAAGAAAATGGG
>DQWO01000060.1 GCA_011042595.1 Pseudomonadota bacterium | reverse complement strand
TTAGGAAAAAATGACTACCTTTTCAAAACGGTACCAGCTGCTGCTTTATGTGTTGGTGGTTTTCATCCTGACAAGCGTTTTCTTCGGGGTAAAAGCCAGGCATCAACAGCTTTTTTCAGCGGCAGAGCAGGGAATTATGACCCTCGCCTATCCTTTTCAAAAAGCAGCTGACCTGGCCATTGACAGTTGTAATTCGATTATTGATAATTATGTAAGTCTGATCCATGTAAATCGGGAAAACCAGGCTTTAAAAAACCGGATTGCCAATCTTGAGAGACAATTAATCGCCCGGGAGGAAAGCCAGCGTCAGAACCTCCAGCTGCGTAAACTGCTTAATTTCCAGGAAGAACACCAGCTGCCGGCCCATGCCACCATTGCTAATGTGATTGGGCGTGATGCCAGCGGTTTTTCCCGACTGATATTCATTGACCATGGTTCACGCGATCTGATTAAAATTCATGATCCGGCATTAACCCCCGGGGGGATCGTCGGACAGGTCATCATGGCATCCCCTTTTTCAGCCAAAATCATGTTAATCACCGACAGTCACAGCTCATGCGATGTATTGGTCCAACGAACCAGGGAACGTGGAATTCTTCAGGGAGATAATCAGGAGTTATGCCGGCTCAGTTACCTGATGAGATCTGCTGATATTCAGATAGGTGACACGATAATTACTTCAGGAATGGATGGAGTATACCCAAAGGGAATACCGGTAGGCACCATTGTCTCGGTTGACAGGGAAAATGATAGTCTGTGTCAAAGAATAACCGTCCAGCCATTTGCAAATCTCAATGGTCTGGAAGAAATAATTGTCTCGGCCTCAAACGGGCAAAACAATAATCATGTCCAGTAAACAACTTTTTCTCGTCTTACTATACCTTATCGCCGGGCTTTTCTTATCAGTTTTGCAATCATCGGTCTTTCCACGCCTGGGATTCTCCAATATTTCTCCTGATTTACATTATGTCTTAATTATTTCCCTGCCGGTTGTTTTCCCGGTTTGGGCCGGAACCATAGTCGCCATTATTCTGGGAATCATTACCGATACTTTCCTGTTAAGCAGTACCGGTTTGCATGCTATCGGTTTTCTCTGTTTCTACTATATCCTGGTCTACCTGCAGCAAACCGTTTATTTTGACCACCTGCTTTTTAAAGCATTCGTGGCCGGTCTGGGACATTTCACCCTGTTTCTCCTATTGCAGGTTTTCTTTGTCAATCATACTGCCCAGACCACGCACTTTCACCTTGCCAGTGGCATGATTGCCGCGTTAGCCACCAGTATTTTTGCCATACCGTTACTGTATGTCCTGCAAACCTTCAATGAAGGAATTTCCATACATAAAAGACTTACCTCCTCTACCCGATCCTGATGGCAGAACCAGCCATGGCTTAAAAAAACTTATCAAGAAAGTGACAACACCTATAATCTAAGGCGGGCTTAACGCCCGCAACCAAAACTGATTTTTTACCACAGAGATCACAGAGGGCACAGAGAAATAATCTGTTAATTTTCCTTCGTGTTCTCTGTGTTCTCAAGTGAGCATCGCGAACGGGTGGTTTGTATTTGAGTATTTTTTCTTGTTTTTTAAGACAGCATTTCAACAGTAAGGCACTAAATGTCGGTTCTAGATCTCAAAGCTAAACAGGATCAAATAAGCAAAAACGGTAAAATAATCCTTTTGATTATTGTTTTTGCCGGCAGCCTGTTACTAATACGTTTATGGTATCTGCAGATAATAAAAGGAGAATACTTTAACCAGCTTTCAAAAAACAATCATATCAGAGTTCGGCGGATCCGGGCTTTACGGGGTATTATTTATGACCGTAAACAAAAAATCCTGGCCGACAACCATCCTGGATTCAACCTCAGTATCATTCCGGAAAACATCAGCAATATTGAAATGGTCAGCACTGAGCTAAGCAAATACCTGGCCGACCTTGACCAAAAAGATATCATCAACCGTTTCAATATCACTCCCGCCCATCTCAAATATCGACCACTGAAAATCAGGAACAACCTGAGCCGTGATGAACTGGCTTTGCTGGAAACTCACAAAGTTGACCTGCCAGGCATGCTTATTGAAGTGGAACCCATCCGCAGTTATCCTTTTGACCGACAATGCGCCCATCTGATCGGCTACCAGGGATTTATCAATGAGCAGGAACTGGAACAGCCATCCTATGCCTCCTACTATCCTGATGACCTGGTTGGCCGCTCCGGCATTGAAGCCCAGTACGAAGAGTTATTACGTGGGACCGATGGCAAAAGGCAGGTTGAAGTCAATGCCGTGGGTCGGGAGCTACATTCCCGCGTCAGCAAGCCGGCCATCGCCGGAAGCAACATCACCTTAACCATCGATATCGAACTGCAATCATACATCCATGAGCTGATGAAAGATATGGTTGGCAGTGCCGTTGCCATTAATCCTCATACGGGTGAAATCCTGGCAATGGTCAGCACCCCTTCTTTTTCCAATAATCTTTTTGCTACCCGGATCAGCCAGGAAGATTGGCAAAAAATCAGCCGTGACCCTTTGCATCCCCTGCAGAACCGGGCAATTCAGGGTCAATATCCACCCGGTTCGACCTTTAAAGTTATAATGGCAGCAGCGGCCCTGGAAGATAATATTGTCACCCCACAGACTATTTTCCCCTGCATCGGCTACTATCGGCTGGGCAACAGCAAGTTTCGCTGCTGGAATAAATATGGCCATGGAAAAGTCAACCTCAGCCGTTCACTGAAAGAATCATGTGATGTCTACTATTATAATCTGGCCTGTAAAATGCCCATTGACCGGATTGCCCACTATTGCAGTCTGTTTGGACTCGGGGAAAAATGCGGCATTAATCTTCCCCAGGAAAAGCCAGGATTCATTCCCACTTCTTCCTGGAAATTAAAACGTTTTCACGACCAATGGTACCGGGGAGAAACCTTGTCC
>DQWO01000273.1 GCA_011042595.1 Pseudomonadota bacterium | reverse complement strand
GTCCTGACAAAATCATAATCTCCCATGGAAACACCGCCGGTGGTAAGCACCAGATCGGCAACGGCAGCTGACTGTTCAACAACTTTTTTCAAGCGGGATGGATCATCCCTGACCGTGGGGAAAATCAATGGTATCCCTCCGGCATGCTGTACCAGGGCCGACAGGGAGAAGCTGTTGCTGTTCCTGATCCTCCCCCCGGTGGGCCGCTCATGAAGCTCAACAATCTCATCACCAGTGGTAATGATGGCTATCCGGGGACGCTGGACCACGGAAACATAGGGATATCCAACCGCCGCCATCATCCCAACCATAGCCGGGTTAATAACTTGGCCGGCAGCAATCACTTTATCACCAGCTAGAACATCCTCCCCGGCATAACGGATATCATTTTGTGGCGAAACCGGTTCGGTAAGAAAAATATGATCATCATGTTCTTCCACCAGTTCCCGCTTTACTACCGCATCGACGCCGGCAGGAATGGGGGCCCCGGTCATAATCCGCACGGTTTCCCCGGCCTTGATTTCGCCACCGAATTGTTGTCCGGCCGGAATCGTTGCCACCACCGTTAGTTTCAGTGGTTGTCCGGAAGTTGCCGCAACGGTATCAAGCGCCCGGACTCCATAACCATCCATAGCGGAATTATCCATTGGCGGAATGTTCCTATCAACCAGGATATCTTCCGCCACCACCCGCCCGAGAGCATCCGTAATGGCAATTTTCTCCACCGGCATCGGGCCAACCCCTTGAAGCATCAACTCCCTGGCCCGTTCAACCGTCACAAATTTTTCCATGATTTCAATCACTCCTGAAAACAATATTTCCAATGCGGGAGCGAGCCCCACAACCAAAATTAAGGTATCAGGATGTTCGGGCTTGGCTCTCGCTCATTCTCGCGTCACATCGTGTGCCGCTCCGAGGTGTGTGCCGCTATGAGCCAAACCCGAACATCCTGAATGTATTCCCGACAATTTCTTGTTTTTTACACCCCTCAAGGGGGTACTGAAAAGAATGACAGCCTTTGAGGAGTAAGGCACTAATAACTTGGGATGAGACTAACAAAGGGACTGAAGCATGTCAAGAATAAGGAGCAGGGATAATTTTTCCTTGCAAATTATGGACAATTGCATTATGCAATTGAACGTTTTCAGCTAGTACGATTATTCACTATTCACTATAATAAGGATCACCTACCATGCTGCAATCTATCCCCCTTTTCGGTTATTCCGGGGGCATGCTATTTTTCTTTATCAGCTTTACTTTCAGCCTTAACCTTATGGTTGGGACCTCGATTTTATCCCTTTTGGCTGAGTTTAGAGCCAAGAGCTCCAAGGATTCAGATTATCAGATTTTAGCTGCCAGCATGACCCGATCAGCCCTACCCTTTATCAGCCTGGGTGTCGTTGCCGCCCTGCCTCTCCTGTTTTGTTCCGGCAGCTTTTTTCAGCCTTTTTACCAGCAGATTTTTGGTTCGTTCAATCAACTTGCCGGGATAGCTGAACTGCTGTTGGGAATCACTTTACTTTTATTCTGCCTGTACATCATAACCGGCAGCAAAAAAAAGAGAAAAGCTTCGTTACACATAATTATTGGCCTGGCCGCTGGCATAAACGCCCTCTGCCTGCTGTTTTACTGCCATCTCATCCCAGCATTTTTACTGGCCCCTGCTGCCGATAATTTCATTCCCGGCAGCACATCGATAAAAGACGTTGTTTTCAACCAGGCCATGCTGCCTTTTTTTGTGCATGCCGTCATCGCCAGCCTGGCACTGGCCGGTTTACTAATCATGCTGGTAACCGCTTATCAGAAAGATTTTTCACGGCGGCAGCCGCGGGAATATTATTTAAAGTCATTTAGATTTGGTAGTCGCTGGCTCTTGAATGCAACCATCTTTCAAATCATCCCCGGCCTCTGGGTCTACTTTTCCCTCTCACCAAAACTGAAAGATGCTCTGCTGGGTGGACCGCTCGCGGGATGGTTTATAGCTTCCCTGGTCTGTTTATTTATCGGCCTGCTGCTGCTGCTGAAAATGCTTAAAGACAACCTGGTCAACAGCCGGGCGGCCACTATTGTGGCGTTCCTGATGCTGATGGCAGTCATCCTGATGGAAGTCACCACCACCCAACTCCATCAGCCGCATTTATTTACGGCAACCAACCAGATCCAGCAAACCAGCAGTCAAAATCTAAACAGCATCAAGTAAAGGTCCTTTTACCATCATGAAGATACTAGCACGCCTATTCTGGGTTTTCATCATCTTCCTGTTCATTGCCGAACTGATCATCTTTCGCCAGGCAATTTCTTATCATACAACCGACAATACCCCAACCAGGTTGGTTGCTGACAATCAGTCTATGCCCGTTAACCGCTACGTCCGTCTGCCTGCCTTATTACAGGCTACTTCCCCACTGATTATCAAGGCCCCGGGATACACGACACACGTCTATCAACACCGGCAAAATAAGGGGATTTTCATTTATGACCTTGACAGCAAACTTTCATCAAACCTTAAAGAAAGTCCCGAATCAGCTACAGTTGAAGGCCGCTTAATACAACTGAAAGATGCCCCTTTTTCGGCTGAAGTCCTTAACCATTTCGCCGCGGATAACAATGACACCCCTGCTTATGCCCTACTGCTCAACGTCAAACCCCGGAGATCCATCCTTTATCTCTATCTGGCAGCAATCCTGTTAACCATTCTGTTGATGGCACTCTGCCCTTTCCTGGGCAGGACCAGTAAAAAAGTGTCATAGTCAGCCCGCTTGTCATCCAGGGATGAAGTTAGTGCCTTACTCCTGAAAGGCTGTCAAAAAAAACAAGAAATTTTCGGGAATACATTCAGGATGTTCGGGCTTGGCTCATAGCGGCATTGGGTGCCGAACGAATCACCACGACGGTGATTCGCGGCACACACCTCGGAGCGGCACACGATGTGACGCGAGAATGAGC
>DQWO01000221.1 GCA_011042595.1 Pseudomonadota bacterium | reverse complement strand
TATGAGCCAAGCCCGAACATCCTGAATGTATTCACGACAATTTCTTGTTTTTTGTGACAGCTTTTCAGGAGTAAGGTACTAATATTTTTTTTGCAGTTCGTAGACAGTTGAAAGTCTTTGTTCAGGACGGTAGATTACAAAAGAACGTTATTTGATTTCGCCAGCCTTGTATTCTGATAAAAATTCTCATTTCTCAAGACAGCTAATAGCCTTTCCTTTTGTTGCTGATTTTCCCTATCGTCAAAAAACTGACCTTAATCCGGGTCAAATTTGACTTTCTTCTGCTCAAGAAATATTGCAAATCAGCGATAAATAAAGGGTTAGGAGAATATTAATTTGGGTATGTGTTTTGCATCCGTAATCTAAGAAAGGAAGAGAGTATGGATTTTTCAACGATCCTAGGCATAGTTTCCGCTTTTTCTCTGGTTTTTCTGGCCATTGCAACCGGTAGTGGATTTGCCGTATTCTGGAATTATCCTTCATCGCTGATTGTACTGGGTGGCACCCTGGGGGGAACATTTATTAATTACCCCCTGTTGGAGGTCATTGGCATCTTTAGAGTGGTGAAGAATGCTTTTTTCGAGGAAGTATTTTCGGTTTGGGATACCATTGATGAATTGGTTGATTACTCGAAGAAATCGCGTAAAAGCGGGATCCTTGCCTTGGAGGAAGGCAGTATGAATGCTGCTGATCCGTTTATGCGTAAAGGATTGGGTTTACTGGTGGATGGATTGGACTCTGCTTCCATTGAAGAAATTATGACAATTGATGTGGATTATACCCGTGAGCGGCACCAGTTGGGGGCTGATGTTTTGACCAGTATGGGAAATCTGGCTCCAGCCATGGGACTTATTGGTACCTTGATTGGTCTGGTGCAGATGTTGCAGTCCATGGATGATCCTGGCAAAATTGGACCGGCGATGGCCGTAGCGCTGTTGACGACTTTCTATGGTGCTATTCTAGCCAACTTCATCTTTTTGCCCCTGGCGGGTAAATTAAGGCGGAAAAGTCAGCAGGAATTTTTTGCCAAAGGACTGATTCTTGAAGGAATACTGTCCATTGCCCGGGGAGAGAATCCAAGGATTATGCAGCATAAATTGGAGGCTTTTCTTCCCCAGCGCCTGCGACGGGGGGAATAGATGGCTTCAGGGATAAAAAATAGTAAATTGAAATACCGGGGCCTGTTGCATCAGGGAGAAGGTGATAATTTTGTTGTGCTGCTGGCGGCTTTGAGCATGATTCTCGTGGCTTTTTTTGTTTTGCTGTATTCTTTTGCTGTTGTTGATAATCAGCGACGTCTCGTAGCCCTTGATTCCCTGCTGGGCAGTTTTGGTATGATGCCAGGCGGATTTAACGTTTCTAAAGATCAGCAGAACCGTCTTTTACAGCCGCCGTCCCTCTTGCAGGATAATGCTGAAAGCATGGATGAAGCTTTGCATGATTTTCTGATGCGGCGGGGAATAGTTGACGATGTTAAAGTCAGGCAGCTGAAAGATGGGGTGGCTGTTGATTTACAGAATAAACTCCTTTTTTCCTCTGGCTCCTTTGAGATATCGGCGGCCGGAAAACAGGTTTTGCAGCGTATGGCAGATATCCTGCGGCCGCTGGAAAATGTGCAGTTGACGGTTAAGGGTTATAGTGATGATGTTCCCATAAAACCCGGAAATCCCATACCTTCAAATTTATCTCTGGCGGCCCTCAGGGCAACGGCGGTTTTTCGCCATCTGGTACAGCATGGAGGAGTCAATTCTTCAGCCATAAAAGTTGCCGGTTATGCTCGAACTGCTCAAGTTACTGGTGCTACTTCCGGGTCTGTCTCTGGCCGGCGGGTGGAGATTGAGATCCGCGGTGGAATAATCCCCCCCAGCCAGGAGAGAGAAAGTGACCGATATTATCGTTTCAGGGATTTTAATGTACCTCTTTCCGGTAAATGATTTTCCGGTTGGCTGACGCTATTATGATCCAACCTTTTGACGATGTGAGAAAATGAAGCGAATGCGGAAAACAAGAACTCAAACAATGATAAAACATAATGGTTGGATGGTGACGCTTTCCGATCTGCTGATTCTTTTATTGACTTTCTTTGTGCTTTTGATTTCCATGTCTTCCATGGACAAAAAAGTTTTTAAAAAGATGTTTGGCGCCTTTCCTTATTCGCTTGGGGTTCTGAATATGGGGGGAAGTGTCCAGTCACTGGAGAAAAAAGAGAGGCTGATTGTGCGGCCGGTAGCAAAGTCTCGTTCAATAGCTGATTTAGCCGCCCTGCGTAAATTGTCTCCGTCACTGTCTAAATTACTGGATGATCTGGAAGCCAGGTCTGCCAGTGCTTGTTTGGCTGCTTCGGTGATTAATGATGATCTGAACCTTGCTATTGTCAGCGATTTTCTTTTTGGGACTTTGGATGCCACCATGAAACCGGCGGGAAAAATTCTGATTGCTGAACTGGCTGGATTTGCGGCGAAACAGCCAGGAGAATTGATCATTGAGGTGTATACGGATAATTTTCCCCTGCATACGGCAAAATTTTCTGATAATTGGATTCTGGCTTCGGTACGTGGTGATGTGATAGCCAGAGAATTACAGAGGCAGGGAGTAGCGGAATCACGACTGGCATTGAGCGCTTTTGGTCCTGACCGGCCCCAGGTGGATAATGATACTCCAGAGCATCGAGCCAGGAATCGCCGGGTTGTTATGCGTTTGGCCGGCTGGTATTCCAGCCTGGAAAAACAACAGGAAAATCATGCCGGAAAATGATAACGGCAGGTTTATAATACCTAAATTAAGCGATTAGCCATTAGCGGTTAGCTATTAGCTCAATGAATTCAAGATTTTTTCTTATTTACAGTTTTAAACCGTTTGGTGTTTTAAGTTGTTTAGTTAATGACTTAATTTTACACAGCTAACGGCTAAGAGCTAACAGCTAATAGCTCAGATTAGGTAATATTTAAAGG
>DQWO01000212.1 GCA_011042595.1 Pseudomonadota bacterium | reverse complement strand
GCCGATGAAATAAAGTCGCTGATTACCGCCAGCCGGGAAGCGATCGCCGCCAGTCAATGGGAACGGCTCACCGAGCTGAATGAGTCTCTGGCCGATCTGCTTTTTTACCTGGAAGATTAACCATTGGGGTCAGGTCTTGCAATCATACATTATGTAAACTGGGGTCATATTAAACCCTCTTTTTTGTATGACTTTTTACAAAAGTATCAAGATTAAGACTTTTGCACCCTGGAGATGGAGGTTCGTCAATGAACATTATCTGCCCCGCTTGCGGCAAACGTAATGGGTTGGAAAACAAGATTTGCAGCCGTTGTTCCTGTGGGTTGGAAGAGTTGGCGGCGATTATCCGGCTGGCTGCCGTGTACTGTCATGAGGCTGCGGCCTGTTTGCGGTTGGCTGATGGACCCGGGGCCCTGGCGAAGGCCTTGAATTCCTGGGATCTGCGCCACAGTGCCGAAGCCGCTCGCCTGGCTTTTCTGGCCTCACTGCTGAATCACGATTTTACCGCCGCCACCCATTGGTATAAGAATAATAATTGTGGGGACAGTATATTTAATCCATGATATTCGGCGTTTGTTTTGCGTTGACGGTCGTTCGTTTCTCTGTTATCATGATGTCATATAAGCTGTAATGATAACATGTTGAGGGGGGGAGGTAATCCTTATGATTCGCACCCAGGTTCAATTTGATGAAGATCAATACCGTAAGCTCAAAGAGCTGGCCAGCCAGCAACAGGAATCCATTGCCGCCCTCGTGCGCCGGGCGGTGAATCAGCTGCTCTTGACCCGGAAGCCAGGTAAGTCGACGTCGTACCGCGAAGCATTGAAAGAGGTGGGTAAATACCAGACAAAAAAATCTGACATAGCCATAGATCATGACCGGTACCTGGAGGAATCGTTCCAGTGATTGTTTTTGTCGACACCTCCGCCCTCTTTGCCCTCCTGGTTCACAACGATTATATGCATGTGCGGGCCAGAAAAATTTTTGAGCAATGTATGGCTGATGAAGTGCAGCTGCTTTCCAGCTCCTATGTCCTGGTTGAAACCATGGCTTTGCTGCAGCGGCGGGTTGGCATGGATGCGGTCATTGATTTTCATGGCCGGTTTGTTCCCCTGCTGGACATTATCTGGGTTGATGGGGATTGGCATGGGAAAGCGATGAACCGTCTGCTTGCTTTACAAAAAAGGGAAGTGAGCCTGGTGGATTGTCTCAGTTTTGTGATCATGGAAACGAGAGAGATTTCTCATGCTTACAGTTTTGATCGTCATTTTGCCGACTATGGCTTTAGTTTGCTCCAGTAAAAACGGTAAAAAAGTAACCGTGTCCCAGGAAAGTGGAAATTTGCTTGATCTGCTGGATGACTTAATTGAGGAGTGATACCATGAAAAAGACAAAACTATTTTTTTCATTACCTTTGCTGCTGCTGGTGGTGATTTCCACCCTGTCCATCGGGACCGTGGCCTGGAGCTGAAGGTAGATCGACCGTTCATCTTTTTGATCAGGGATCTGGAAACCGGAACGGTGCTGTTTGTCGGTCGGGTGGAAAATCCAACACCATAGTTTTTTATCGCCTTACCCCTGAATTTCTGTCACTTTTTCCAGTACTCTCTTGAGGGATATGAAAACAAGAAAAACATGTAACCATGAAGACATGAAGGACTTGAAGAATTTGCACTAGACCTTCATGTTCTTCATGCCTTCATGGTAAAGTAAAATTTTGGTTGCGGGCAGAGTCCGCCTTAGTATTTAAACTGTGGCTTTGAAGAAGCGTGGTGGCGGGGGATTTTTGTCTTCGGGCTGATATTCTTTGAAGAGTTTTCTGTAGGTGTTGATATTTTTCAGCAGCGGTGCCAGTTGTTGTTTGATTGCCTGGCCCCGGGCGAGAAGTTTTTGGTCGTGCTGCTGGATGAGCTCGATCAGCTCCAGCTGTTCTTTGATCAGGGCCTGCAGCTCCGCCGGCATATCGGCAGCCGAGGGAAACTGCTGGTTCATGGCGCTGATGCCGGCATTGACTTTTTCCAGGGCCGTAAACACTTGCTGGCGATGGTCTTGAAAACGCTGTAATTTCCCCCCCTGGCTCCACTCCTCTATCGGGGTTTCTCCCAGCAGGCGGCTGGCGGTTTCAACCTCCCGGTAGAGCTCCCGGGCTTTTTCAAGTTGCTGGATAAGTTTTTCCATGTTTCTTTATTTTACGTTGTTGGTTCCTAGAAGAGGGGTCAGGTCTTGCATTGTGCAGCGGAGAGCAGGAGCCCCCTGATGCACAATGCAAGACCTGACCCCTCTTTTCCTACGTTGTTGGTTCCTGCACCCGGTAGATGCCGTGGTGTGCCTCGGTATCAGCGCGGTGAGCTTTGAGATCGACAGCCACGGCATCAAGGCGGGCTCCCAGGCTCTCTTCGACTGAATCAATACGATTAGTCAGCTTTTCGTCAACTTCATCAATACGTTTACTTAGTTTTTCATCAACTTTATCAATGCGATTGGTTAGTTTCTCATCAACCTCATCAATGCGCTTGCTTAGTTTTATATCCAGCGCCGTGATCATATCAGCATTTGACCTGATCATATTGGTGTTTACCTTGATCATATCAGCGTTTGACCTGATCATATCGGTGTTTATTTTGATTCTGGCACTGTTTTCATCGATTTTTTCGCTTAACGTTTTTTCTATGCGGCGCATATCACTACGCAGAACCTGATGCCCCTCCAGGACCAGTTCAAACTTGCTGTTCATCTCTTCCATCAGGATGTCCAAATATTTATCTTCCACCACAAAACCTCCCTTGCACTTGCGAGTTGTGGAAAAAATAGTATCCCATAAAGAAGCACCTTGTCAAATTAAAATGAATTCGGGAAACATTGAAGGGGTCAGGTCGTTCGCAGTAACAGTAGTTAATCTAGCGGGTTAAAGTCCCGTCCGGGGAATTGTCCGTACACTCCGGTAGTATGAGG
>DQWO01000054.1 GCA_011042595.1 Pseudomonadota bacterium | reverse complement strand
TCTTTGTATATGTATTGTATATTCATGTGTGATTAAAGTCAAATATTTTTTGGAAGGGCTAACGACCAACATCACTTGCCGGGCCGCAAATGCTCGTAATACTGGGATTCTTGCCACTATTGTTTCCTTGCAGCTAACATTACTATTATCAGGCCATATTGACCTGATAAGTTGATATTTAAGGGGCTTTATGGTAATATTGCCTTGTCTGAAAATCAAATATACGCTCACCTAAATTGAGCAATTCTATAGATGTCAAGCTGCCAGGGTTCCACTCTATTCCGGGGAGCTATCCATATTCAGGAATCGATGAGCTATGGTTTCCGCCTGGATAGCTGATAAAATCACATGATCACTGTCAGTAATAATCAAAGCCCTGGTTTTTCGTCCTTGGGTGGAGTCTATTAACTTACCCCGTTCTCGGGCATCATCCTTCAGCCGTTTCATCGGCGCCGAAGAGGGAGTAACAATGGCAACTACCCTGGAGGCAACAACAGAATTACCCAAACCAATATTCAACAACCATCGCTGGTTGTTATACTGCCGATTTTCTTTCATCAACCCTCCTCTGAATAATTGGATAACCCTAGGTATTAAGCTACATTTTGCACTTGTTCCCGCAGTTTTTCCAACTCATCTTTAACCTGGACAACCAATTGCAGTACCGGCAAAGCCGCAGCCTTTGAGCCAATGGTGTTGGTCTCTCGCAATAATTCCTGAATGATAAAATCCAGTTTTTTCCCTCTGGGGCCAACCTGCTCTCCTATGGTCATGGCAAACTGCTGACAATGACTTTTGAAACGAACCAGCTCCTCGGTTACATCCGCACGTTCGGCAATCTGTGCCGCTTCCTGATAGACACGCGAGTCTTCAATCGGTGCCAAGCCAGCCAATAAACTTTTTATCCGGGCTACAAGTTTATCCCTGATCAATTCCGGAAGACCCTGAACCAGATGACTAATTTCCTCAATCAAAGATTCCAACTTCTGACAACGCATCAGCAAATCTGCCTGCAATGCCTCACCTTCTGCTTCCTGCATCACCCTCAATGATTGCAAAGCTTTTTCTATGACCAGCAGATATTGATCTGTATGATTGCTGACTGCCTTAGCATCAACGCTGCTTTTCAATAAAACATCAGGCTGACCGACAATTAATGACAGGGGAATATCCGTCAACTCCAGATCAAGATCCTGTTGCAGCTGTGAAAAGATATTTTTATAGGCACGGGCCAACCCGAGGTCTGCCTGAAGAGAAGTTTCTTCAGCATCCGGGTTCCTGGTTATTGAAAGGCTCAGTTCAACTTTTCCCCGCGCCAACAATTTTTTGATCAGTTGACGGACCTGGGGTTCCATATAGGAACAGATTGACGGGGCCTTAAAGCGAAAATCAAGATAGCGTGAATTAACCGAACGCGCGGTGACCATAACCGTATATTGACCGACCTCTGCCTGTGATTCTCCATAACCGGTCATACTGAGCAAAGTCTCTACCATTATGATCTCTCCACTTTTGGCCGCCAGTCAACCATGATTTCTCCAGCAACCAGATCATCAAAGGTTTCGCGGCGCCGAATAACCTGATATTGTTTCCCAATTACCATTATCTCAGGCACTCGTAGTCGTGAGTTATAATTTGAAGACATGGTAAAACCATAAGCCCCGGAGCTCATCACCGCCAGCAGATCCCCTGAGATAAGAGGCGGCAAAAGGCGCTCTTGAGCTAGAAAATCCCCTGACTCACAAATGGGGCCAACTACGTCAACGGTTTTCTGATCAATTTCCTTCCCCGTAAATTCACGCACCGGGACAATCTTTTGATAAGCGTTATAGAGACTGGGACGTACAAGATCGTTCATTCCAGCATCAACAATCACAAAGTTTTTAGTCACCCCAACCTTCGTATAAAGCACCCGGCTCACCAATATACCGGCATTTCCTACCAAAGCCCTTCCGGGTTCCATAATTAACCCACAACCCAAGTCGTTGACCACCCCCATCACCGCCTGAGCATATTCTGCTGGCAATGGCGGCCTTTCAGCATCATAAGTAATCCCCAATCCTCCACCAATATCGAGATAGTGAATATCTATTTTTAGCCGGCGCAGTTCTTCGATCAGTGATTTTACCCGATCCAAAGCATCACGAAAAGGACTGACTTTTGTCAGTTGGGAACCTATATGACAATCTACGCCAACTACTTTAATATTTGGCAAGTTGGCAGCCCGTTGGTACAAAGATACCGCCTCAGATATGGGGATACCAAATTTATTCGCACTTAAGCCTGTAGATATATATGGATGGGTCTGGGGATCAACATCAGGATTAATCCTGACTGACACAGGAGCAACCATAGATCTCTTTTCGGCCAGCTCATTTATAAGATCAAGCTCCTGGGAGGACTCAACATTAAACATCAAAATACCGGCATCCAGGGCTGCATTAATTTCAGCCACCGTCTTACCCACCCCGGAGAAAACTATTTTACCGCCCTCAACCCCAGCCCGCAGAGCCCGAAAAAGCTCCCCACCAGAAACCACATCACATCCACCCCCTAAGGACGCGAAGAGGGAAATAACACTGAGGTTAGAACAGGCCTTGACTGAATAGCAGATCTGATGATCAAAATCCCCAAAGGCCTCATCAAATGCCTGATAATGGCGAACCAGCGTTTCATGACTATAGAGATAGAAAGGAGTTCCTTCCTGCCGCGCAATTTCAGCAACTGGCAGCTGCTCACAAAACAGCTGTCCATCCTGATAATGAAAAGAATTCATCTGCTGATCCTCATTCCTGAAATCAATGTTTCCGGATGGGCAATTAACTCTTAGCTCAACTTTCTGAGTTATGAAAAAAACAGCCGAAAAAAATTATTTAAAGGCTGTTCCGGCATGGCTCTCGCTCATTCTCGCTGCACATCGTGTGCAGCTGTGAGGTGCCCGCCGCGAATCACC
>DQWO01000361.1 GCA_011042595.1 Pseudomonadota bacterium | reverse complement strand
TTTGGCCACTGTTCGGCTATTTCCACCCCCCTGATGGAATCGGAAACATCGGTGCCAATGGCAACGATACCAGCCATTCCGGCGGCAAAAGACCGTTCCAGAACCTCATCCAGATCAGCAGCAAAGCTATCCATATTAATATGACTGTGGCTGTCAAAGAGATGCATTAATTACGCTCCGTAAAAGATTCAAATTTCCTGACAAAATCCACCAGCTCATCGGTAACCAGCTGGCAGTATTTCTCCCCTTTGTCCCGGCTTGCCTTGCCGGGATTACCCCAAACGCCATGCTGCCAGTAAGCCTGCTTATTGCGCACCAGGATAAAGCGGGTAAAATCAGGATATTCTTCCGGGCTGGCTCCCTGAACCAGTTCCGGCTGCAAAAAAAGCAGGCGGGAGGTTTCTATCTCGCCGGCATGGGAATCATCTGCGGTTTCCACAAATTCCCGGCTTACCTCACGGGCCAGTTCGTATTCGCAGATTATCGCCATTTTCATATCTTCATATTCCTGCAGCAATTCTTCCCCGGCTTCCAGCAGGGCATTCATGTGGGTTTTGCCGGCATGGCCGGATATAAGGATAAAATGACGCAGTCCTTGCTGGTACAAGGATTCAACAATGTCCCTGGTCAACGCCCTCAGGGTGGTGGAACAGATGCCGATGGTTCCCGGATGATTGGAGGTACTGCGGCAAACCCCGTAATGTACCGGGGGAGCGATAAATACCGGCAGTTTTTCCGCCACCATTTTAAGAACCTCATATACCTGGATAGTATCGGTATCCAGGGGCAGATGAAATCCATGTTCCTCGGTGGAACCAAACGGAATACATACCGTTCGAGTTTTTTCCAACCCGGCCGAAAATTCGGTCATGGTCATATCCGTTATAATCATTGCAAAACCTCCAGAAATTCTGAAAAAATACTTTTACCACTTTTCAGAGCGTGCTATAGAATAGTACAACTTGTTACTAACTCAACTTTCTGAGTTATGAAAAAACAGCCAAAAAAAATTTATTTAAAGGCTGTTCCGGCATGGCTCTTGCTCATTCTCGCTGCACATCGTGTGCAGCTGTGAGGTGCCCGCCGCGAATCACCGTCGTGGTGATTCGTTCGGCGGTCAATGCCGCTATGAGCCAAGCCCGAACAGCTTGACAATATATCCTGAAAGTCCAACTCAGAAAGTTGAGTTACTAAGAAAAAGGAGGATTCATCATGATCAGACTGGCATCCCGGGTCCAACAGATTAAACCCTCCCCTACCCTGGCAATCTCAGCCAAAGCCAAAGCCATGCAGGCTGCCGGTGTTGACGTCATTAATTTTGGTGCCGGTGAACCTGATTTTGATACCCCTGAGAATATTAAAGCGGCCGGCATCAAGGCTATTCAGGACGGTTTTACCCGCTACACCGCCGTTCCCGGTATCCCGGAACTGAAAAAAGCCATCCAGCAAAAACTTGAACGGGAAAACGGCCTGAATTATGAGATTGATGAAATTATTGTTTCCTGCGGCGGCAAACATTCATTTTACAATATGGCCCAGGCTCTGCTTGATCCGGGTGATGAAATTATCGTTCCTTCGCCCTACTGGGTTTCCTATCCGCCCATGGTTCAGCTGGCCGGGGGTAAAGCAGTTATTATTCCGACGACGGAAGATCAAGGCTTTAAAATTACTCCGGAACAACTTGGAAAGTATATAACAGAAAAAACTCGAGCGGTGGTGATTAATTCTCCCTCAAATCCCACCGGTTCAGCCTATTCGCTGGCTGAGCTGCAGGAACTGGCGACGGTTATTATCGAGCATGATATCCTGGTCATCTCCGATGAGATCTATGAACATATCATCTATGATGGATTTGCCCAGCACAGTATTGCGGCAGTGAACCCGCAGATGAAGGAACGGTCCATTATCCTCAACGGGGTCTCAAAGAGCTACGCCATGACCGGCTGGCGTATCGGCTTTACCGCCGCTCCAGCGCCCCTGGTGGCAGCGATGACCAAGATTCAGAGCCAGAGCACCTCCAACCCCACATCCATTTCCCAGAAGGCTGCCATCGAGGCCTATAATGGCCCCCAGGATTTCATTGCCATGGTTTTACCGGCTTTCGATGAACGCCGCCGTTATATTGTCAAAGCCCTGAATGATATCCCGGGAATCAGCTGTTTCAACCCCACGGGGGCCTTTTACGCCTTTCCCCAGATCAAAAGTCTGCTGGCCAAAAGTTTGAACGGTCAGGTTATCGCTTCCTCATTGAATTTGTGTGCTTTACTTCTTGATGAAGCCAAAATTGCCGCGGTTCCCGGTGAAGCTTTCGGCACCCCAGGCTACCTGCGCCTGTCCTATGCCACTTCCCTGGAAAATATAAAAAACGGCATGGAACGGCTGGCATGTTTTGTCCAGCAGCTGATATAATTAAAGAAAAAGCTTCCCTGTGGCTTGGGTCATGGGGAAGCTTTACATCCCCATCAATACTCGCTCTATCACCTTTTTCAATTCCGCAAAGTGATATGGCTTCACGACTCTGCCCTGGAATCCATGGTCTTTATAATTTGCCATCACCGGGTCGGTGGCGTAACCGCTGGACACAATAATTTTTGCCTGCGGGTCTGTCTGCAAAATTTCCCGCGCCGCTTCCTGCCCGCCCATTTCTCCGGGGATAGTTAAATCAGTTATCACCGCATCATACGGAGAATTATTTTGCCATGCTTCCTGGTATTTTTTAATCGCTTCACTTCCGTGTACGGCATAAGATACTTTGTGACCCAGTTCTTCAAGCATTGCACCAATCACCTCCCGAACCAATTCTTCATCATCCAATACCAGAATATGGGCAGCAACAGCGGGTGTACTATAGGTTTCAGCCAATGAATCTTCAGGTGTGATTTTTTCTTCTTCTGCTACTGCTACCGGAAGACAAATGATAAATGTCGTCCCCTCGTTCAAAATTGAAGCAGTGTTTATAGTACCGTTGTGTTTGGTAAT
>DQWO01000313.1 GCA_011042595.1 Pseudomonadota bacterium | reverse complement strand
TGCAAAAAACAGAGGCCCTGATAACGGATCAAATGACAGAGCTGGAAAGCAGTCGAAAGGAGATGGAAAACCTTCGTAAATTGGCAAAAGACTTAACAGTGGAAAAGGAGCATTGGCTCAGCCAGATAGAAATGCTCAGATCCAGGGAAAGGGATCAGCTCAGCCAGATAGAAATGCTTAGATCCAGTTTTTCCTGGCGGATAACCAGGCCTCTTCGCTCAATCAGACGCTTCCAGTTGAAACTCAAAAAAGATTTAAAACAAGTTATCAATAGGACCGGCAGCCGTTAATCCACAGATTTCGCAGGTTACACCTTGAACCATCGTCACGGACGCGGACGACCAGCACGAAGTTGGAGAAGTCTGATCCAGCACTGAGTCCAACTGTTCTGATAGATAGCTGGCAGCATTGCAGGTGGAAAGCAGGACCGCTGTCAGTTGCGCCATGGGCTCTCTTAGCCCAATGTTCTGGCATCACGGATGCCAGCAGAAATGTTTTGCCAGTACTGCTTGCGCTGGCGGGAAAAAATTAGCAGCCAGCTAGCCTTGATTGCGAAACGCACTGCATCCCTGATCTTCCATCCCCAAGGTGAATAGGAAACGCCATACAAATGGATACGATTCCGGCTGGAATAATAGGTACGCGCCGGATTGTGCTGTGTTACTATGCCAGAGCGCACCAGCGGATTGGCGCTGCGCTCTCCAATCGCGTGGTAAAGTGTCACATTATCTGTACCCACCAGTTCAAGCCCTTTGGACTTGGCCCGGAAACACCACTCCAGATCCACGTTATCAATGAAATAACTGTCCTTCATATTACCTGTTTCCTGCAACATTTCAAGCGCCAGCAGGGAGCCTGACGTGATCAGGAAATCTGCCTGAAAATAGTGCTTGCTGTTGCCGAAAGGCACATCGCTGCGGTGGAAAATCCGACTAAATAGCTTAAATTTCATCTGTCGTCGGGTTTGTGGGTTAATAATACGGGGGCCCAACGCAGCGATTTTTTTGCGCATTAGGCCAGATGCTTCACCATACGCAGAAAGCATTCGATTCACATACAAATCGCCGAGACTGCTGTCCTGGTCGAACAGCAAAGCAAACTGATAGCCTTTGGCGATTACTTTATCCAGACCTATATTGAGCGCGCGTGCAAGGCCTACATTCTCAGGCAGTCGAATTAATGATCGACACCGCTTGTATGTTTTTATCAACTCACAATACTGGAGAATTTTTTGCGATCCGTTGTCAACAACGTAGAAATCCGCTTCCCTGTCTATCTGCCCCAGCAGTTTAGACAAGACCGCAATATCCGGATTATAGGTGACCACGATAGCGCAGACAATGTTGTCGGCTGTTTTATCCATCGTAACTCGCTCTCCTCACTCTCGCCAAGATCAGGTACTCTATCGATCCAAAGAGCAGTTCCTTCGATTTCGACTGACCTTGTGCATGCGGCATGTTTTGGTGACGTTTCCAACGTTTTTCAGCAACCTGTAACAAAAGAAACCTCTTTTGTGTTAATTTTCCTGTAGCGGTCATCATGTCTTCCTTCGGTTAGGAGCAAAAACCTTCCAGAGAGCTGTTGCCGGCTTTGCACCCCGCATATAGCCCTCTCGCCAGACAACCCCGCTGACATGATAATGATCCCCGTCACCGTCTGACAGTAATGGGTATTCATCTGATACCAGGCGACTTCCGAACATCGCGTATTCAGGGTGTTTTACTGCCGCGACCAGAAGCTTTTCCAACCAGTCGGCTTCAGGAAAGGCGTCGGGATTAAGTGCATTCCGTCAAAGCGAGGTTGTTCCTATATGTCAACTTATTTAACTATTTAAGATTGCCCCTTTTGCACGTAACCTCATCCTCGATTGCGGTTACCGTCGGCCCGGATATTATACCTAAATAATTTTTCAAGCGTTGATGCCCTTCCACCAATAAAAGAGCAACTCCCGGCAACGGCGACATCAGAATATTTAGAAGCCAGATAGCGCAGGCCTTCGTAATATCGCTCGGTCAAGTTGCCATGAGAGTAATGCTGGAATCTGAGTGGAACAACTTTTACCATAATTCCAAATCGTTCTTGGGCATTAATCGAAAAATCCTCAGCGTACAAATCAAAGGTCAATCTTTCGTCAAAGCGCAGGGCCGGGTACTTTGCCAGCAGCGACGTATGAACCATTATACACTGGCAGTCAAGTGTTTGCACTTTAACCGGATCATGGATCCCAACGCCGACTTCCACTGGGTCAGACCCGTCCTTATTGCTGCAAATGTGTCTTCCGTAGGCAATCACAGCCTTTTGATTTTCAAAATTCACACCGAAGGTGCCATAAACGCAGCCTTGATCCAGCTTTGCTAATATGGAAAGATCGCTTTTGATTTCAAAGTCTTCGTGAACAAAACAAAGCCAGCAATCCTCATTTATGTATCTTTCAATTATTTCATTATAAATTACCGGCAAACCGCGATTCAATTTTCTGTTATCAATGCCGATTAAATCATAAAAACGCAACCTGTCGTTATTTTTAAAAAATTTAGCATACATCTCGGGATTTCTAAAAACTACCACCAGCTTGATGAAACTCATGTCAAAATTGATTACCGGAGCATCATAATTACTTCCAGACATCGTTGCATGTTTGAGTTGGCCAAGTTGTTTTACATCTTCTTCAGAAGGATAACCGCGCAGTGAATCAAATAGAGTTTTGAAATCACTTGGCCGAAGGAAATCCAGGCTGGGCATCTTCAGCGTTTTTATTCTTTCCGCAAAATCAAGTATACCCCTTTGAATTTCCTCAGCCGCCAACTTCCTTTTATGTTCATCTTCGTTAAAGGGTCTACCCACCGGCACAAAAATCCCATTTATACGTTCGATACGAACAATCTCATCCATGGGAGATGAAGTTATTAGCTCGATCATATTAATATAGTCGGCGAATTCCGACCTATGTCCCTCGAACAGAAAGCCTGTCTTGTTCTGCTCATGTGCTGCAGAACCATTCAC
>DQWO01000205.1 GCA_011042595.1 Pseudomonadota bacterium | reverse complement strand
TGCAGATGGAGGCCACATCGTCCTCTTTGATTGTCGCCACATGTTCATCGAAGTAGGTAGGATGCTCCTGTTCAAATTTTCGCCCCATTTCTTCCACATCGGGGAAGAAAAGCAGTGAAGGATCGTCGTAGCTGTACATCCCCTTAGGATCATGGTAGATAACTTTTTCGACCGTCGGCAGATCCTCGCGCATATCAAAGATCTTGTCCACCTGCTCCTGATCTTCCGCCACTACCAGCCTGGCCCCCGCCAGATCAATGATGTAGGAAACTTCCTTGAGGATGGAATCCTGATAGATGCCGATGGGAATCGCTCCCAGGCACTGGGAGGCCAGCTCGGCATAAATCCATTCAGGACGATTGTCACCGATAATGGCAATTTTATCATCTTTTTTGATTCCCAACGCCGCCAGCCCCAGGGCAAAATACTTCACATGGTCAAAATATTCCTGCCAGGTGAAGCTTTGCCAGATGCCATAATCCTTTTCCCGCATGGCATGCCGGGAATGACCGTATTTTTTGGCGTTACGGATCAGTAATTTTGGAAGGGTATCTTCTATCATAATCCTTTATCCTTCTACCTTTTATAAAGATCAACATCCTCGTCACCCAGGTAAGCCTTTACCACCACCGGATCCTGCTGCACTTCTTCGGGGGTTCCCGTAGCCAGCAGCTCGCCAAAATCAAGGACTGACACCCGGTCGGAGATATCCATCACCACTCCCATATCATGTTCAATCAGGAAAACGGTGATTTTACGTTCCTGGTTGATGTCAAGGATAAAACGGGCCATATCCTCGGTTTCTTCCAGGTTCATCCCCGCCATCGGTTCATCAATAATCAGCAGATCCGGCTCCAGGGCCAGGGCCCGCCCCAATTCCAGTCGCTTCTGCAGGCCATACGGCAGCATGGCCACCTGGGTTTTGCGGATGTGCTCAATCTCCAGAAAATCAATAATTTCCTCGACCACTTTCCGGTGGGCCAGTTCTTCACGCTGGGCCTTGCCGAAAAAAAGACCGCCGCTGAGCAAGCCGGTCTTCATTAATATATGCCGGCCCAGCATCAGGTTATCGAGCACCGTCATTCCCTTGAAGAGCTCGATATTCTGAAATGTCCGGGCAATTCCCAGGGCGGTTATTTTATAAGGGACCATAGTGGTTATGTCATGCCCCTTGAAATAAATTTTTCCTCGCTGAGGATGATACAACCCACTGATGGAATTAAACAAACTGGATTTACCGGCACCGTTGGGGCCGATAATCGAAAATATTTCCCCTTTTTGCACCTCAAGGCTGACCCCCAGCAGGGCGTTCACCCCACCGAAGCTCAGGGATACATTATCAATTTTCAACAATGGTTCATTCTGCGCAGTAGCCATTCTTTTCCTCTAACTGGTTTCCATCTCCAATTCATCATAAAACGTTTTTATATCGACGAAAACCCAAATATAACATTTAGTTTTCTTTGTCAACAAAAATCAGCTAACGTTAGCTGGCAAATGAGAAAAAATAAAAATTAATTTTTCGCCGGCATCAGTCAGGAACTGATCCTGGCAACAGATAGTTAAACCCCTATAATTATTGGATTATAACGGAAAAAATTAACCGCTAATTTTTCACCATCCAGAGACAATCAAACGCACATCCTAACACTTTTGTTCCCTGAAAAAGGTTGACATTCTGAGCCCTTAACGCTAAAGGAAGCTAAAATTCAAGTGTAACATGGTTTTTTCAACTATAAGATTTTTCTGAACCGAGTGAACACATCAATGACTGAAACCAAGGGCAAAAATCCCCCTCCCCTTAAAGCCTATCGCATCGGGGAGATGGGCAAGATGCTGGATATGAGCTCCCGGACCATCCGTTATTACGAGGAAATCGGTCTGCTCAATACGGTCAAAAGGATGGAGGGCGGACGACGCATCTATACGGATAACGATCTGCGCCGCCTGCGGTTTATCAAAAAGCTCAAGCTTCTTGGTCTCTCCCTAAACGATATGGCCGAACTGGAGCGAATATACTCCATTCACCGGTCCAACAAAAAGGTCCTGCCCCGGGTGGTGGAACTCCTCCATCGCCACAGCGCCGAGATTGATAACCGGCTCAAGGAACTGAGCAAGCTGAAAAATGAAATTGAGTCCTATATCCACCGCATCGAAGAAAAACTGTGACCCCTCCCGAGCACCAAACCGCCGTGACTTGCGAGAAATTCAGCGAACCCTATGCTTTAGTGCCGGCGCTGGAAATTTCCCGGAGAATCTCGGCCCTGCAAGACCGCCTGATCGAAACTGGCCTTGGTGGCTGTCTGCTGTTGCAGAATACCGATATTTTCTATTTTTCCGGCACCATGCAAAGTGGGACCCTCTTTATTCCCGCCCAGGGAGAGCCGGTTTTCTGGATCCGTCGCAGCCTCGACCGGGCCCGGGCCGAATCGCCGCTGAAGGATATCCGTCTCCAGGACACCCTTGGCAAAACCTGCCGGGAAATTAACACTCGGCTGCCGGCAGGGAAATCTCTGGGACTGGAGCTTGACGTCCTGCCGACCCGAATATTTCAGCGCTATGTTAATGAGCTTGCTCAAATTCAGCTAAGCGATATCAGCCCGTTTATTCGCCACCTGCGATCTATAAAAAGCGACTACGAACTGGAATGCATCAAAAAGGCCTGCCGGATTGCCAGTGAAGTTTTTGCCGTTGCCAAAACCCTGATCAAACCGGGGATCACCGAGCTGGAGCTGCAGGCGGAGCTGGAATACCAGGCCAGAATCCGGGGACATCTGGGCATTGCCCGCATGCGCGGCTGGAATAACGAGATGTTTTTCGGCCACGTGATTTCCGGCGCTGCCGCCGCGGTTCGCGGCTACCTGGACGCGCCCACCAACGGCATCGGCCTCAGCCCCGCTTTTCCCCAGGGGGCAACGATCCAGACCCCGGACCCGGGAATCCCAGTCAGCATTGATTTTATGGTCAATTACAATGGCTATCCCAATGATGCCACCCGGATGTTCTGCCT
>DQWO01000164.1 GCA_011042595.1 Pseudomonadota bacterium | reverse complement strand
GAGTACCGGATTAGCCGCCAGGTTGCCGATGATATTAATTTTACCGCTGCAATCACCGGCTGGGGCGCCGATAATCCCAAATACCGCCGGCAGTCTGGCAGTCAGATCTTCAAGTTTTGGCACCTTGACATCATTCAGCAGATCCAGGACCAGGCGATCACCATATTTGATCAACCCTTTGGAAAAAACAGTGGTTCCACCCGGAAGATTCAGCCGGACACTTTTCAGATTAACATAGTTATCTCTGACCGCCAGGTAACCGGTCGCCACCAGATCGGCGGACACATTCTGCGCCAGTCGCTGTTTCCCTGCCGCAACCCCAAGCAGTCGCTCGATCATCAGATCATTAATATTAGCCTTACAGGCAATGGTAAACCCCTTGTCCGGATGACCATTGACTTCCAGCTCCAGGTTGCCCGAACCATAGGGAATATCCAGAAAATCAGCAGATGTCGGGAGTTGCAAACGCAAATTTTTCAGCAACAGGCCAACCAGTTGAAGTTTACCGTCAAGCTGTAATGACCCAGGCTGTAATTCCGGCCCATCTTTAGGAAGATGCCAGTAAAAGTCGGCGCCAAAACGTCCCCCCAGACAAGCACCCTCTCCATGAAAGGCGGAACCGGAATGTAAAGGATCATAAGAATAACGGGCTTCAACTTTCCGCAACTGCAAGCCCTCGGCCAGGCCGGGGAAATTTTCAAGCCGACAGTTCCCGGCAATAACTTTAATCGTAAACCGGGAACCCGGCAGGACATAAGGCAGCTGATGGCTGGCGCTATTCATGACTGAGCCGGGAATCTCCAACGGTGGAACAGCCGTTGTTGGAACTTCGGCAGGATCAGGTAAACGAGGTAATCCAGCCAGCAGAAAATGCCCGTCCCTGAGGCTGCCGAATAGTCGCGGACCGCTAAACACCAGTTTATCAATGGCAAACCGCCCACGACACAGGGCCAGCACATTCAGTCCTGCTTCCACCCTGTCACTGGTGAGCGATAGCTGCCGGCTGCCAGCCGTCCGCTCATCAACAACCAGCTTTTCCGCCGTAAAAGCCGGAAGCGGAAAAAACTGAAACCGCAAAGTGCTCATATGAACCGGTTGTCCCAGGTAATGCTGCAGCTGACGCTCAACCTTCAACTGCAGGGAGGTCAGCGGCAACATTGGCGGCACAACCGCCAGTAGAATGGCGATAACGGCAAAAATGAGCAGAAGAATTATAAAAGCTTTTTTCATTAAAACAGATGTACCTTTGCTGAAATCAAATTTACCGGGATGTTCCGGCATGACTCACAGCGGTATTGGCGGCCGAACGAATCACCGTGATGGTGATTCGCGGCGGACACCTCGGAAGCCGCACACGATGTGCGGCGAGAATGAGCGAGAGCCATGCCGGAACATCCTGCAATCTATTCTTAGACAATGCAAGTCAGAAAGTTGAGGAATATCTAAAAAAAGCGTTAACCGGCTGTACTTACCACATAACGCCGGTGAAAAAAACGAAAAAGGGGACAGATTTAAAATCTGTCCCCGGCTATATTCAAAAATCAGTCCCCGTCAATATCCGGATCAGACCTTGATTTTCTCCACCAGAGTCTTCACACTTTCATAGGATTTCTGCAGGCCGGCTTTTTCTTCCGGCAGCAGTTCGATTTCAATCACCTGTTCAACCCCGCCGGCACCCAATTTTGCCGGCACACCCATATAGTAGCCGTCTATTCCGTATTCACCTTCCAAATAGGCGGCAACCGGTAAAATCCGTTTTTTATCTTTGAGAATCGCTTCGGCCATCTGCACGGCTGAAGCCGACGGCGCATAAAAGGCACTGCCGGTTTTCAGGAAGGAAACAATTTCCGCCCCGCCGTTGCGAGTCCGCTCGACGATGGCATCAATCTTTTCCTGGGGCAGCAGCGCCGGCAGGGGAATCCCGGCCACGGTTGAATAGCGGGCCAGCGGCACCATGGAATCACCATGACCACCTAAAACAAAGGCCGATACATCTTCAACCGAAACATCCAGCTCCATGGCAATAAATGACCGCATACGGGCGGAATCCAGCACTCCAGCCATCCCCATAACCCGGTTTTTCGGAAAACCGCTCACTTTCTTGGCCACGTAGACCATAGCATCCAGCGGATTGGTCACCATAATAATGAAAGCATTGGGAGAATATTTAGCCACCTGTTCGGTCACCCCCTTGATGATGCCGGTATTTTTTTCCAACAGGTCATCACGGCTCATCCCCGGTTTACGGGCCAGGCCGGCGGTGATAATCACAATGTCTGAATCCCGGGTATCCTCGTAGTTATTGGTACCGGTAATCCGGGAATCAAACCCCTCCACCGGAGAGGCTTCAAAAAGATCCAGCCCCTTGCCCTGGGGAACCCCCTCAATAATATCAATCAGCACCACATCGCCCAGTTCCTTGGCCGCTGCCCAATGAGCACAGGTAGCCCCCACATTGCCGGCCCCGACCACCGTAATCTTGTTTCGTCGCATCATTCCCTCCTTCAATAATGATGGCTGCGTAAAAACTCCATCTTCTTGGTTACGCTGCAGCCTCGAAGATGAAACTTTTACGGTGCCATAGGTTTTATAACTTTTCATAAAGCCACTGATTCTGAATACTGTACACAATGAATGATGAAAAAGCAAATTGTTTTGAGAAATGACGACAGCAGCAGATGAGCGTGCAGCAGGAAGTCTTGCCAACAAAAAAAAGCAGGACGCCCAGCGCCCTGCCCTCACCCGAGGAGGATGGAAAAGATCTGTCAGACACGTTTCATTTTTCGCCGGATCCCAACCAGGCCGAGAAAGCCCGAACCAAACAACCAGATGGCACCGGGAATGGGCACAGGATTAGCATCAGCCACACTCAAAGTAAAAAAACTGGTAGCTTCAGTGATCGCCTCCCCTTTAGCAGAACCCTCCTCCAGGTAAATACCGGCGACGGTAAGCATATTGATGCCAAGGACATCACCAACCTGGGCGGCAAAAGTATAGCTGACCAAGTCATCAAAACTGTCATCAGCACCCAACACCCTTGGCGCATATTCCCAGAT
>DQWO01000187.1 GCA_011042595.1 Pseudomonadota bacterium | reverse complement strand
CAACAACCACATCCTGCTCGCAAACCTGGCCCCGCTTGGCAGCATGCCAGCCGACACTCAAAGGTTCAATGAGAGCTACCTGTTCATCCGTAAGATCGTTACTTTTGAAAACCTTACGGTAGGGAACCGCTACATATTCGGCTGCAGCGCCGTCCCTCTGCACACCCATCGTCTGATTGTACCTGCAGCAATTGTGCCGTCCCGTTCTACAGGCAAAACAGGACCCACAGGCAGTATATGGAGAAATGGTTACCTTGTCGCCAATTCCAAACCCCGCCGGAACATTCGAAGCTAATTTAACAATTTCACCGCATACCTCATGGCCGGGTATGCGGGGATAACTTACCATTGGGTTCAGCCCTCTATATGTAGCCAGATCGCTGCCACATAACCCTAATAACTTCACTTTGATCAATACATCCTCCGGCCCGATTTGCGGTTCAGGCAGGTCAATGATTTCAACCTTATACGGTTCAATAATCCTCGCTGCTTTCATAGCTATACCTTAGAAACCTTTATCGTTTCATTTCGGAACAGCACCGCTTAATTTTCCGCTTTTCCCCGAGACAGAAAAATTTCTTTTTTGCGGAGATGTTTGCGTAAGTCCTTTTATGGCATAACCTTAAGACTTCTAAATACCGGGGTTGCAGAACGATTTCAAGCAATCTGGAAGAACGAACCTTATAATATCAACAGAGCTATCAACGATCGGCTTTACTGGAAAGTACAGGAAAAACAACATTATATCTGCCCCAAAGAAAAATGCAATAAATCCGTTGATTCAGCCGTCTATATTCATAATGGAAATTTTCCAATTTATCAGAGACTAAGGACTGTTGAGATGAATAAGTGGCGCCCTTTAACAAAAATAAAACTACACTTTTTGGTGGCCCTGATGGTCGGTGTAATGCTGTCCGGGCTGGCAGAGAGGGCAAACGCGGAACAGAGCGGCGGCTATAGCATCGGGCAACCGGCTATCCGTACAGTCGTCCACATCGACCATGTGGAGGGCAAGAGTGTAATTGATTCGAATAGTGCAGCCGGGGGCGAATATATTCATTCTGTCATGCCTGAAAAACCGGAACTAACCTCTGCCACCAGTGATACTGACAGTCCCTTTGGCTTTCATCCTGCCAATGTTTCCGTGCCGGGCTACCCGGACAACGGATTTATCGATGCCCGGAATATCGGCGTAGGATGGGCCCGTCAAGGCCTCTATGCGTTTTGGTTCCTTATCCAGCCGGACCTCGGTCAGCAACTTTATGATTTTACCCTTTATGACCAGCAGTGGAGCGAAGTGCCGGACGAAATAAGCATTCTGGCCAACATTGCTCCGGAGGGGCGCATTGACGAAGGCCGGTGCTTGCCGGCTTCCTGGATACCTGTCGACGTGGAACAATATGTGAGCTTCGTGAAGGCAACGGTAGAACGCTATGACGGTGACGGAATCGACGATATGCCGGGCCTGACCAATCCGATAAAATACTGGCAGGTAGGCAATGAACCAAGCGAACAACGCAGGTCAAATTTTGCCGACCTTCAGCGTATCACCTACCAGGCCATCAAACAAGCCTGTCCGGACTGTATGGTACTGATAGGTGGTGCAACCGGTTTTCCCGGCGATTACATAGCAAACTTCGATATCCAGTATGCGCCGATTCTCGCCGCACTTGCCGGGCAATATGTGGATATATTCGATTTTCACTGGTATGGCAGGGCAACGGGCGATTATCGGATGAAAGACGGTGTAACAGGCGAGGATGTTCTTGAGCATATCCGTGCCACTCTGACCGCCAACAGCTTTCCGCCCGATTTGCCTATCTGGATTACGGAGATGGGCGCATATTCAGGAGACCCTGTAGATATGTTGTTTGATATACTTCCGCCGCAAACAGAACGACAGCAGGCAAGTGACTACTTCAAGAGGTTTATCTATTCATTCTCACGCGGCATCAAAAAAGTTTTTCCCGCTTTCGGCCTCATGGAGAGTTTCATACATGACGACGGCTACTTTGACCATACTGGCCTGATCTATGACGGCCAGCAATCAGGCGACCTTGGACTTGGGGTTAAGAAGCTTGCCTACTACGCGTACAAAAAGATGACCGAGAAACTGGAAGGTGCGGACTTTTCCACTATCACCACATTACATGACGGAACAGGTGGTGATCATCTCTATCTGTTTCGCATAGAAAAGGATGGTCGGCTAATCTATATAGCGTGGTGGGATTATTTCGATGAGCCCGGTTACAGCCCTGGTGATACCAGGCCCATCACTCTATCCGGGCTTGCTGCACCGGCTGTTATTGTGACCAGCGTTGTCCCGATTGCTGACATCGGCCAAGACGTGACCGATTATAACGATGCCTTTGCAATTTCTACTTATCCCGTCCCGGACAGTTCGGTAACCGTTACTCTTGGAGAAGACCCTCTGCTAATCCAGCCGGTACCCTTTGGAGATTTGGACATCAACGGCGAGGTGGATTTTAGAGACTTTTTCATATTTGCCCAAAGCTGGCTGAAAGTATACGGCAGCTTAGCAGCGGATTTGAATAATGACAGTCAGGTCGACACTGCCGACCTTGCTATCTTTACCGACAACTGGCTTACAAAAATAGATTAACCTGCACTTCTTAATAGATTCTTATTTTACAAATACAAACTGGCGGTTTAAGCAATGAGCATATTGCGGCGGTTGTAGAGAACCTGATTTCCAAAGCAAACACAGAGCCGAATCAGGCCAAGATTGAAGCTGCTGGCAAAAGCAAAGTGACGCCAAAATGACGCCTGAGGCCCATTTGGGGGTTAAATTTAAGTAAGGCGGAAGAATTTTTTAGAACATGGGGCAAGTACTTGTAAATAACATACTTACAAAAACACGCCCGGCAGGATTCGAACCTGCGACCTACGGATTAGAAATCCGTTGCTCTGTCCGGCTGAGCTACGGGCGCTTCATTTTTAAGTCGTTGCAGTATAACAACTTCCCACGTGTGCCGTCAAACATTTTTAAGGCTCAAAAGGCATTTGCAACAGATTTGCAACAGACCTCGCCGATGGCCT
>DQWO01000088.1 GCA_011042595.1 Pseudomonadota bacterium | reverse complement strand
GATATGGCTGAGGACCTTGCAGCCGAAATGCTCGGAACTACACTTGGCCTGGAAGTCGATCCGGACACGGCGTGGTCGGAGAAAGAACAGGTCTACAAGTCCAGCGGCCTTATAATCAGAACCGCAAATATAACACAGGCTGCCCGAGGAGAGAAAGGCCTGTGGACGACAACCGTTGCAATAGCCATGTTCCTGTTCGATTAGCAGGTTTTTCATATGGCCGCGAATTCAAATTTTGGCGATCTGCCTGCGCAATATGCCACCGCTGAAAAGGCAAAGATTGTAATAGTGCCCGTGCCCTATGACGGAACCAGTACATGGATAAAAGGGGCCGACCGCGGTCCTGGGGCCATTATTGCAGCTTCGGCAAATATGGAGCTGTACGACATAGAAACGGCCTGCGAGGTCTATAAAACCGGGATTTTCACCGACGAACCGGTTACTGAAGCCGGTTCGCCGGAGGATATGGTCTCGGCTGTCCGGGAGCGAACGGATTTGCATCTTAAAGGGGGAAAATTTGTGGTTTTGCTTGGCGGCGAACATTCTGTCAGTATTGGCTCGATCCGGGCGCACGCTGAAAGATATGAGGACCTGACAGTTTTACAGCTCGATGCGCATGCCGACTTGCGAGCGGCGTACAATGGGTCAAAATTCAATCATGCCTGTGTTATGGCGCGGGCAAGAGAGGTAGCGCCAATTGTTCAGGTGGGCATACGCAGTATGGATTCGTCCGAAAGACAGTTTATTGACGACGACAGAATTTTTTTCGCAAAGGATATTCATGATAACAGAGACTGGTTTTGTTCGGCCATATCGAAGTTGACCGAGAAGGTCTATATCACAATTGACCTTGATGTTTTTGACCCGTCAATTATGCCGTCCACAGGCACTCCTGAGCCCGGCGGAATATCCTGGTATGATTGCCTTGCGCTGCTTAAAAACGTTGCCGCACAACGGGATATCGTTGGTTTTGACGTTGTTGAATTATGCCCGGCAGAATATAATAAGGCACCGGACTTCCTCGCGGCGAAGCTCGTATACAAGCTGTTAAGTTATAAATTTGGAGCCTGATATGCAGAAGAGCGATTTTCTTCAAAGCCCTGTAGAGCATATTGATATTACCAGTTTTGATGCCACGGCTATTATTGACGCCATGCGCAATATGTCCTTTACATCCCGCGAAACTGCAAATGCAGCAGATATACTGAACACGATGATAAACGATGCGGATTGCACGATAATTTTGTGTATAGCCGGCTCAACCAGTGCTGCAGGTTGTATGCAGGTTTATGCTGACATGGTGAAATACAACATGGTCGATGCTATTGTAGCTACAGGTGCGACGATAGTTGACATGGACTTTTTTGAGGCTCTCGGGTTCCGGCACTACAAGGGCAGCCAGTATGTTGATGACCGCCAGTTGCGCCGGCATTACATCGACAGAATCTATGACACCTACATTGATGAAGAACAGTTACAGATTTGTGATAATACTATCGCAAAAATTGCTGAGACCCTTGAGAAAAGGCCATATTCATCGAGAGAGTTCATTGTTGAAATGGGCAGGTTTCTTGATAAAAACGCGAAGAAACGAGACTCACTTGTGCAGGTTGCTTACGAGAATGATGTGCCGATATTCTGCCCGGCCTTCAGCGACTCAAGCGCGGGCTTTGGTTTGGTTTTGCACCAGTACAGTAACAAAAAGAACCACGTTTCGATCGACTCGGTTAAGGATTTCAGAGAGTTGACCGAGATAAAGATACGTTCGAAGACATCAGGGCTTTTCATGATTGGCGGCGGTGTACCGAAAAATTTTGCTCAGGACACCGTTATTTGTGCAGAGGTTCTTGGCCATACTGTGGACATGCACAAATATGCTGTACAGATCACGGTTGCGGATGTTAGGGACGGTGCATGCTCAAGCTCTACATTGAAGGAAGCTTCATCCTGGGGGAAAGTCGATACCGGTCGCGAGCAGATGGTATACGCCGAAGCGACAGTCGTTTTACCTTTGATTGTCAGCTATGTTTATCATAAAGGCGACTGGAAGAATCGTTCCAGACGGCGGTGGGCCAGGATATTCGAGCAGGCCTGAGGAATAGTATAGTTGTGAGTGTTAATGTTGCGCCGGAATTGCTGGTTGCAGACGCCATTGTTGCTTTAGCGGCAACAGGAAGGCTATAAATGAAGCCGGACCCCTTTACCCTGACTCTGTTATGTGTGGTTGTTGTAACGCTTGTTGCTGCATTTGTTCGCAAAATGCGCAAGGACAAATGCCTCAGAGACTTCCGTGGCCATTATGTGAACCTGTTGCAGAGATCCGGCCAGATTATAAGCGGGCGGATTCACATCGAAAGTACGGGATTTGAACTCTTATACAGGACCCCCCAGACAGGCCCGAAAGGCGCTGTTCAGACCAGCTTTATTGTCTACAAGAACGAATACCCGGACATTCATATGCTGACTCGTTACCTTGATAAGCTGGAACCGGCGGAGCAAAAACGAAGAGACAGACGACTGCGTATGATACAACATCCAACGGGCCTTTGTAAAATCGGCAGGAAAATCCGTAACCTTTTTAATACTATCCGAGATAGTGTCCTTGAAGTTGTCAACCTGCTGATGGGAAGAGCAAAGGCAATCAGGTCGATTGTGTCTTCTCAAAGTAAATATGTCGGCCAATTACAGCAACAGGTTGTCAGTTCACTTGAGACTGCGTATGAACCTTTGCTGGAACGACACATAGGCAAAAATGTTATTCTCGTTGTTAACGTCGGAGATGCTGTATTCGAGTATCCTTGTATTCTGATGGAATACAGCGTTGAATTCATTGAGGTGTACGACGTGGAATACGCCTGCTCTGAGGAAAGTACAGCCCGTAAGGCCGACTTAATCGTGCCTCGTTCATGTGCCGTTGTACGCCATCTGGCCCAGTAATACTTCGGTTTTACCTGCCGAGATCAAATTTCAGGCCGATATCAAAAATGTCCCCGCGTTGAGGGCATGCCAAGCTGCCATCGTAGGTGACCATCTTCGACAGCCTTTTGAACATATTGTGAAACCCTCTATTATAG
>DQWO01000036.1 GCA_011042595.1 Pseudomonadota bacterium | reverse complement strand
GCTAATCTCATCAACCAGAAAACGCTGGATGCCGCTGGTGGTTTTCCAGCGGGGACGGTGGGCGTAGAAGGGATCGTCCAGGGGCGCGTCGGTATCAAAGAATCTCCGGGCATATGCCGTCGATTTGGCCGGGGAGAGGGCAAGGTAGGGATAGAGGCGTTTGAGCAGCATGGCCCTCATAGCGGAGTCGGGATTTCTGGCGATGAATGCCCGGACCTTGGCTTCCTTGAAGAGGTCGTAGCCGCCCAGCACCTCGTCGGCGCCTTCGCCGGTGAGGACCACCTTGTAATGGTGATCATGTACCAGGGACGAGAGCAGGTAAAGCGGGGTGGGAGCGGTGCGGAGAATCGGGGTTTCTGTATGCCGAATCACCTCGGGAAAGGCCGCAGCGATGGAATTGTAGTCGCAGTTTATTTCATGGTGATCGGTGTGCAGATAATCCGCCATCAGTCGCTGTTGGGGCTGCTCATCATAGACCCGGTCGGTAAAAGTTACGGAGAAGGTTTTAAGGTCATTATTGGTGTAATGTCTGATCATGGAGGTGATCGCCGAAGAATCCAAACCGCCGCTCAAATAAGCTCCCACCGGAACATCGGCGCGCAGGCGGAGCCGCACAGCATTAATCAGTAGATCTCGCAGTTCATCCGCCAGCTGCATTTCACTTTTATCGGAGAGCTCATCAGGGTGGAAAGGAATCTCCCAATACTGCTCTTCGGTCATCCTGCCGTCGCCATTGATAATTATGCGGCATCCGGGTCCCAGCTGCCGGACGCCCGAGAAAATTGTTTCGTTGGCTGCCGGGCTCCAGAAGGTGAAAATTTCCTGCAGCACCCCGGTATTGATAACGCGGGGCAGATGGGGATCAGCGGCGAAGATGGCTTTAACTTCAGAGCCGAAGTACAGGCGGCCGCCATGGATGGTGTAAAACAGTGGTCGGATGCCCATGCGGTCCCGGGCCAGGAACAGTGATTTTTCCCGGTCATCGTAGATGGCCAGGGCAAACTGGCCATTCAGTTCATCCAGGCAGTCCTTGCCTTTCTCCTCATAGAGATGGACAATGACCTCGGTATCGGAATGGGTGGAAAAACGATGGCCACGGCTGATTAATTCACGGCGCAGTTCAGGATAGTTGAAGATTTCACCGTTGAAGACGATGGCAATGGTTTTATCCTCGTTGTAGATTGGCTGCCAGCCGCCCTCAAGATCGATGATGCTCAGGCGGGCGTGGGCCAGCCCTACTTTTTCATTGTGAAAAAAACCGTAGCCGTCCGGTCCCCGATGATGGAGGGTGTGGATCATGGTTTCCAACGTTTGGCGCTGGGGCGGTGGGTTGGAAGAAAGATTAAAAATACCGGCTATGCCACACATGAAAGAAGGTCCAAGGTTAAAGGTTAAACAAAAAAAGGGGACAGATTTATTTTTTGCCTTATTTTCTTCACGATGTCAATGCTCTAAAAAAATAAATCTGTCCCCTTTTTTTGTCGGTAGCGGAAGGAACGGAAGGAAAGGCCGAGGAGCTTGGCCGCCTTAGTCTTATTGTGGTCGCAGCGTTCCAGCGCCTGGTTGATGAGCTGGTGTTCTAATTCGGCCAGGGTTTTTTCCAGGTCAAGGCCGTCTTCCGGCAGCCGCAGGCCGATTACGGTTCCGTTGGTTGCCGGCCGAGTCAGGACCGGCGGCAGGCTGGCCGGGGTGATGACGGTGCCCGTTTCCATGATGACGCCGCGCTCAATGATGTTTTCCAGCTCCCGGACATTGCCCGGAAAGCCGTAATTCAGCATGATGTTAATAGCTTCCTGACTGATATCGTCGATCTCACGTCCGTATTCCTGGTTATATTGCTGGAGAAAATGCCTGGCCAACAGGGGGATGTCACTGCTCCGTTCCCGTAGCGGTGGCAGGTCGATAGTGATGACATTCAGCCGGTAGAAAAGATCTTCGCGGAAACTTCCTTCGCTGACCGCGCTTTCCAGATCCCGGTTGGTGGCTGAAACCACCTGGACATCCACCGCTCGTTCCACCGTACTTCCCACTCGCATGAAACTTTTTTCCTGGATTACCCGCAGCAGCTTCACCTGCAGGGCCGGGGGGATTTCACCGATCTCATCCAGAAAAATGGTGCCGGAGTCAGCGGCGGCGAAATAGCCGTCCCTGGTTTTGATCGCCCCGGTAAAGGCCCCCTTCTCATGGCCGAAAAACTCGCTTTCCATCAGTTGTTCGGGGATGGCGCCACAGTTGACCGTCACAAACGGCTGGTCCTTGCGGGGGCCGGTGTAATGGATGGCCCGGGCGACCAGTTCCTTGCCGGTGCCCGATTCGCCGGTGACCAGGATGTTGGCCCTGGTCTGGGCCACCCGCTGGATTAGTTCGTAGACCTTGAGTATGGCCGGGCTTTTACCGATCAGGTTGCCGAAACCGTAGCGTTTTTCCAGCTCCTGCTGCAGACGCCGGTTTTCCCTTTGCAGCTGTGAATTCTTCAGCGCCTTTTCGATGGTCAGCAGGATTTCATCGTTATTGAAGGGTTTGATGATATAGTCATACGCGCCCCGCTTCATTGCCTGGATGGCGGTGTCGGTGGAGGCATAGGCAGTAATCATGATCACTTCGGTGCTTGGCGATTTTTCTTTGATCAGCTGCAAAAGTTCCAGCCCGGACATTTCAGGCATATTGATGTCGGATATTACCAGGTCGAAGGTTCCGGTTTCAAGATCTTTGATGGCTGCCCGGGCCGACTGCCGGCTGCTGACCTGGTAACCGTTTTTTTGCAGGATGATTTCCAGGAATTCGCACATGCTGGCTTCATCGTCAACAATGAGGAGCTGGGCGCGGGGATTTGCATTGGGGGAGGACAGCATTGTGGTTCAGCCTGTTTGAGAAGTTAGCTCAACTTTCTGACTTGTTTTGTCAGGATATGTCATCAGGATGTTCGGGCTTGGCTCACAGCTGCACACGATGTGCAGCGAGAATGAGCGAGCGCCATGCCGGAACATCCTTCAAACTAATTTTTTTTCAGCCATCTTCTTTACCTATTCGGCAGCCGGCCTCAAGTCTTCAGGATTATTTTGGGGCAGGGTGACCACCGTCCGG
>DQWO01000307.1 GCA_011042595.1 Pseudomonadota bacterium | reverse complement strand
GAATAGCACCACCATTTGTCCTTGCAACTTCAGCGGTTGTATTTGCTCTTGGAGTTACGTATTGGCTTATTTCAAAAAAAACCTAACAAGTCAATTTAACGCTGACGGCGCAAAAAGACTCGCCGCAGGTTAATTGCAGCATTAGGTCGGACCGCTCCGCATTACGGCCCCTTCAGCCATCCTCGCGGCTCATCCGGCGGGCATTACCCTTTCGATCATTAACATTGCCCTTGCACTCCTCAATTGAATTGCCAGATCATCAATCTTGACCTTCTCTGCGAATACGCTTTATCTCAATGGAGAGATCCCCACAACTCACTTCCTTGCATCATGCTGGGCAGCAATGGCCAGTCCATGCAGGATGACCATGAAAAGCAGCTAAATCTTCTCCCCCCATATCAATTACCCCATACTCTTTTTTGCTTTTTTGACTGCAGCCATCATAATCAATGTCACTCCAAACTATCCGGAATGATCGTAACTTTTACAAGATGGCTCAATCAAATGGCCTATAATGGAAACAGATTGATCAAGCAGCATAGGTAATTCCTCGGTTATTCCATCAAGTCCTACATCATTTTTACACTCTTTAATGGCTTCAAGCTGTTTCTCCAAACTGGGATGATCCTCCAGGACATAACTGCGGATCACCTCTTCAAGCTCCAAGTACATATTCAACAAGGTCATTGCATTGTCAATCTTATCATCCATCAGGTTCAAATAATTATCCAACTTTTTCAACATCGGCATAGGTACCATTTGGCCGTTGCTATTAATGGATTTTATCTTTTTATTCATAGCATCCCTCAATTTATCATCTTTTCATTGCCAGATATCTTACAAAGTATTCAATAACAATGATACTTTACAATGGAAGAATAGCGGAACAACGGCTCCCCAAAACTCATGACATCTCTGAAAATTCCAAAAACGATGCAATTCTTTTTTTCTAAAAGGTTTGAAAATCATCTGCCAAGGTTTCCGATTTTTCAATCCGCAAACCTTTTCTGGTTTAAAACAGAAAATCCAGTTTCTGCCGCAACTCATCTATCTTCTCTCGCCATGAAACCTTTTTCTTTTCCAGAGCGGCAGTTTCAATTTCTGCGGCCTTTTGGCCCAACTCATCAAGGCCGAAAGTAAGCAAACTACCTTTAAGTTTATGGGCTGCTTCGGATATTTCCACCAGATCATCCGCATCAACAGCCTGGTTCAACCGGGAAAAATTATCTTTCAGGGTTTGGGGGGCTCTTTTAATAATCCGCTCGATGGATTTATCTGGAAGATCATAATTTTTCTTCATAAAGTCGGCTACCAGTTGAAGAATGGCCGCCTTTTCAGCTGAATTTCCGGAACTGTTTTCCGGTTCCCGCACAATAGTGTCAGCAGACAGCGAAAGACTGTTGATGGCCCGGATGATATCCTCTGATGAAAGCGGTTTGGTAAGATAATAATCCATCCCGGCAGTCAGGCATTTTTCCTTGTCGCCTTTCATGGCATTCGCGGTCATGGCAATAATTGTCAGGTGGCCTCCGGCCAGTCTTTTTTTCAACCTGGCAGCTAACTGATGGCTGATATCATCAATTTCAGCCTTTCCCTGTTCAAATTTACGGATAATTCCAGTGGCGGCAAAACCGTCCATCATCGGCATCTGAACATCCATTAATACCAGATCGAAATCCTTATCAGACAGGATTTCAAGGGCCTGGACACCATCATGGGCCAGAACAACATGATAATCATATTGCTCCAATATCATTTTGGCCAAATCAAGATTCATATTGTTGTCATCCACAACCAGGATATGGAGCTTGCGGGCAATTTGCGTTACTCTCTGCACATCGTTTCTTATATCTTGCCCTGATACAACGGTTACCGGCAAGGTGAAGAAAAACGTGGAACCTTTACCGGGCTCACTCTGCAAACTTATTTTCCCACCCATCAATTCTACCAGCTGTCTGCTGATGCTCAGTCCCAGACCTGTACCCCCATATTCCCTGGCCGTTGAGGAGTCTCCCTGGGTAAAACTGTCAAATATTACCTGCTGTTTTTCCCTGGCAATACCAATGCCGGTATCAATAACAGTGAAAGAAAGCGTTATACCGGCAATGGTTTCCTGACTGCTTACCTTCAGGGTAATACTTCCCTGACGGGTAAACTTGACGGCATTATTGATCAGGTTAATAATAACCTGACGCAGACGCAGCTCATCGGTGACAATGAACTCCGGAAGATGTTTCAGGTCCGCATCAACAATCAAATCAAGATTTTTTTCTTTGACCAGAACGGCCATGGTTTTTTCTATGGAGTCAAGCAACTCAAACAGGGAAAATGGCTGTAGATCAACTTCTAACTGGCCAGCCTCTATCTTGGAAAAATCCAGGATATCGTTCAAAAGAGCCAGCAAGCTCTGGGCTGCAGAATTGACCGAGGAAGCAAGCTCATACTGCCTGCCATGCAAACCGGAATCAAGGGCGAGCCGGCTCATGCCGATAATGGCATTCATCGGAGTACGTATTTCATGGCTCATAGTTGCCAAAAATTTTGATTTCAACTGATTGGCGCTGTTAGCTTTCTCCAGTGCATCCTGTAATTCTTCTTCCATCTCAATTTGTCGGGTAATCTCGGTCCTGATGGCAATATAGTGTGTAATCCGCTCATTTTGGTCGAATACCGGCGAAATAATCGCTTCCTCCCAATATAAATCGCCTGATTTGTTCCTGTTGTGAATCCGACCTCTCCAGGTTTTACCGGCAAGAAGGGTAGCCCACATATCTTCGTAAAAAGCAGCATCATGGGTTCCGGATTTCAGAATGCGCGGATTCTGACCAAGACATTCCTCACGGGAATAGCCTGAAATATTAACCATGGCCTGGTTAACGTATTTAATAGTGCCGTCGCTGTCGGTAATCACAATGGTGCTGTCACTTTGCTCAAAGGCCGTGACCATGAGTTTCAATTCCTCTTTCTGTTGGATAGTACTGCTTATATCAGTAAAAAATGCAAAACGTTGTTTAGTACCGCTTTGTGGGTCATCAGCAAGCTGGGAATATTGTACCACAGAGACAAACCCACCCCCATGTTTCTTTAATTGGCTCTGTAAAGT
>DQWO01000209.1 GCA_011042595.1 Pseudomonadota bacterium | reverse complement strand
CTATCAAGTTGACCGGTCCGGTCCAGTTTTCAGCCTTCAACCGCTCGCTGCACGCGGTTAATCCCATTTTTATCCAGCAAACCGCTGCCTTTGCCAGCCAAAAAGGCGCAACCCAGAAATCTTTTGCCGAGCGTTGGATTCTGCCCTATGCTCTTATTGCCGGCTATGGGGTTGTCAACGAGGTGGCGGCAAAGACCACGGGACTTACCGATGAGGATGTCAAACTGTTGCTGGAGGGGCTCTGGCGCGGTACAAATAATCTGAACACCCATTCCAAGATGGGGCACCAGTCTCTTCTTCTGCTCCGCATCAGTTATCAGCCCGGCATCCGGATCGGCGCCTTGCCGGAACGTGTCCATCTGGTAAGCGACAAGCAGGACACCGCCATTCGTTCCAGCCAGGACTATCGCGTCGACATAACTCCGTTGCTCGGCGCAATAAAAGCCGCCCACGAGAAAATAGTGGGGGTTGATGTTCTCCAGGACAACAGATTAGTGCTCACGGCCGACGGCCAAAGAGGAAGTTTTGCAGAACTGGCCCAACTTGTGAATATTCCCATAAATTCATTGGAGCTTTAAGGCGATGCGAGCCATTATTTTTGATATAAGCGGGCCATACGGCCATTTTCGCAAGCCCTATGCCCCAGCAAGCCCGGTCACCTATCCTTTCCCGCCGCCGCCCACAGTGCTGGGAATTCTGGGCGCCATTATCGGACTCGGCAAGGATGAATACCATGAGGCACTAGGGTGGCAAACCATCCGGATCGGGATCAAACTGCTCAAACCGGTCCAAATATATCGCACCGCCGTAAATTTGTTGAATACCAAGACCGCTGATAAATATTTTCGGCCCCGGGGAGAAATGGCCCGGATACAGATTCCGTATGAGTTTCTCAAAGAACCGGCCTTCAGGATTTATGCGGCCAATCTTCCTGAACCACTGGCAGACAAGTTGTCCACGCTCTTGATGGCCGGCCAAGGTATCTATACCACGACACTTGGCCTGGCCCAATGCCTGGCAGATGTGAGCTTTGTTGCAGATACCGAGGCAGTGGAAAGTTACGATAGTTCGGCGACCGTATCTGTCATTCCCATGAACGAAGGAACGAAGGTTGCTTATGAGCCGGGCCGCCGCTATGAACGGATGCGGGTGCCTGTGCTCATGGATTCGGACCGGGTAGTGCATAAGTACCAGGAGGTGGTGGTGGCCATAGATGCTGATCAGGGCAGACTTGTTTCAGTAGAGGGGACCACATTATATAAGGTGGACAATGAAATCATTGCCTTTTTCTGAAACACTGGCTCATCCGGGCGATCCGCTGGTTGACCATCTTGTCAGGGTGGCGCGGGAAGGCGCGGCAACCATGGTCGGCACCCCCGACCCTGTTCGCCTTCTGACGATAATAACCGGCCTGTGTCATGACTTGGGCAAGGCAACCACATATTTTCAGGATTGGCGTCTCAAACAAGGCAGAAGGGAACCACTTACCAACCATTCCAGGCTGAGTGCCTTGCTTTTTTGGTGGATCAGTCAGGGATTGTGTTTTGAAGATAAGAAAGTTTTCTGGCGCCTGCGCCTTTGCGGCTTGATTGCAATTTTGCGCCATCATGGTGACTTGCAGGAGGAATGGATAGATGCCTTGTGCCGGTTTAGAATGGGGACGCAAGGTGATCCAGTAATTGCCAGCCAGTTGTCGGCTCTGGATTTGGATGGTCTTGTGCGTTGGCTGGAAAAACAGATGCATCATTTCGCCATTCCCTGGCAACCGTTTTTTGATTTACCTGTCAGAAAGGAAGATATCCTTTCCGCTATCCAGCAACCCAATCTCTTAAAATTGAAGATGATCATGCCCCATGGATACCTGGGCTCATTGGACGATGTGACAGGTTTTTTAGCCGGCTTCGGGGCCTTGCTGGCCGCGGATAAAATAGATACGGCCCTTGAAGGAGAAAAAATACAAAGGGTAAAACTGCCGCCGGACATGGTCGTTGAATACAAGCGTAAAGAGTTTGGCGCCTTCTCTCACAACCCTATGACCGAACTCAGACAAAAAATCGCTTGTGAAGTACGGACAAGTCTGGTTAATCAGTCGCACCATCATCATTTCACCCTTACTGCCCCGACTGGCAGCGGGAAAACCCTGGCTATATTAGAGGCGGCTTTTGGCCTACGCGAAAAAATGAGCGGTCTGGGCAGACGACCGGCCCGCATAATATACTGCCTGCCGTTTACCAGTGTTATTGATCAGAATCATCAGGTCTTCAGGGATGTTCTTGCAGTCAGCCGCTTGCCAGACAGCCAGGATATCCTCCTTAAACATCATCATCTTACCGACACCTCCTTTCGTACCTCGACAGACGACGAATATGAAGCTGATGGTGCCGGGCAACTCCTGACCGAGACCTGGCAAAGCGAAATCGTGGTGACCACGTTCTACCAGTTTCTTCATACCTTTTTTTCCGGCAAAAACCGGAACCTGAAAAGGGCCGCCCAGTTGACGGGCAGCATCGTGATTTTGGACGAAGTACAGGCCGTACCGCTGCGATACTGGCAGGCGATCCGCTATCTCTTGAAATCCCTATCCGAAACTCTAGGGACGTATTTCATCCTAATGACTGCCACCCGACCCTTAATTTATGGGCCGGGACAGGATGCTGTCGAACTACTGCCCGGTCATGAGCAATATTTTGCCAAGCTTTCCCGAATGCGGATAGAAAATAAGAGCCTTGTCCCCACCGGCATAAAAAATTTTACCTGGCAATTGATAACGTCTTATTCAAAACAGCCACAGCCCACCCTAATCATTGTCAATCGCCGGAAAACCGTTAAAAAACTTCACCATCTCTTTAAGGAGCAATTTCCGCATGGCCTGGTATTGGCTCTTTCAACCGATCTTACACCGCTGGACCGGAAAAAGAGGATTAAAGATATCCAGGAATTGTTGGATAAAAAACAACCTGTCATCGTAGTTTCGACCCAGTTAGTAGAAGCAGGCGTCGATATAAGTTTTCCGGTAGTACATCGTGATCTGGCCCCTCTTGATTCCGTCATTCAAAGCAGTGGTCGGTGTAATCGCCATAACGAATGTGGCCATGGTGTGCTTTACCTCTGGAAACTTTATGATGAAGAACAGGGAGAAGGGTCATGG
>DQWO01000210.1 GCA_011042595.1 Pseudomonadota bacterium | reverse complement strand
GTTTTCTATCTCCATTCCCGCTTGCTGGAACGGGCGGCGAAAATGAGTGATGAAAGGGGAGGCGGTTCCTTGACCGCATTGCCGATTATTGAAACTCAGGCCGGTGACGTTTCGGCTTATATTCCCACCAATGTTATTTCCATTACCGATGGCCAGATTTACCTTGAGTCAGACCTTTTTTATTCCGGTATTCGTCCGGCGATCAACGTTGGTCTTTCCGTCTCCCGGGTTGGTGGTGCGGCTCAGGTAAAAGCGATGAAACAGGTTGCCGGTTCTCTGCGCCTGGATCTGGCCCAGTATCGAGAAATGGCAGCGTTTGCCCAGTTTGGCAGTGACCTTGATAAAGCTACTCAGGCGCAGCTGGCTCGTGGTAGCCGACTGGTGGAAATCCTGAAGCAAGACCAGTACTCGCCGCTGTCGATCGAAAAGCAGGTTCTGATTATTTTTGCGGCTACCAATGGTTTCGCGGATGATTATGATGAATCGGTGCTGGGGCGTTTCGAAGAGGAATTGTATGTTTTTGCGGAGAGCAAGTTTGCTGATGTGATTGCTGAGGTCAAAGATAAAAAGAAAATTGATGATGATTTGAAATTGAAGCTGGAAAATCTGCTGAAGGAATTTAAAGGGGTTTTTAAGCCTTAATTTTATCAGAAACAGGATTTGAGCAGTTTTAAAACCTGCTGATTTCATAGGGAATAATAGATGGCTAATCTCAGGGATATCAGAAAGCGAATTGCAAGCGTCAAGAGTACCCAGCAGATCACCAAAGCTATGCAGATGGTGGCGGCTTCAAAATTGAAGCGGGCTCAGGAAAGTGTGGTGGCGGCGCGGCCCTATGCTATCAAAATGAATGAGGTTCTTGCAAGTTTGGCATTGCGGACTGAAGAAGGCAAGCATCCGCTTTTACAGCGCCGGGAAGAGAAAAATGTCGAGCTGATCGTCATGACTTCTGATCGTGGTTTGTGCGGTGGTTTTAATCATAATGTTATCAAAACCAGCGAAAAATTTGTGGCTGAAAAACAGGGAGAATATGAAAATATTCTTATTAGTGTCGTTGGTAAGAAAGTTAGGGATTATTACCGCCGTCAGGGAAGGGAATTTGCGACTGAATTCCTCAACCCCGGGAATATAACTTTTTCCTATGCTGAAGAAATTGCCGCGGATGTCATTGATCGTTATGTGGAGAAAACTACTGATGCCGTCTATGTGATTTATACCGAGTTTAAATCGGCCATGACCCAGAATGTCATAGTTCAGCGCCTTTTGCCTGTAGAGCCGATGAAACTGGCTGAAGATGAAGTGGCAGTGGAATATATCTATGAACCTTCTGAAGATGAATTGCTGGCAGATATACTGCCTCGTTATGTTTATACGCAGTTGTTCAGAATGCTGCTGGAATCCGTCGCCAGCGAACATGGGTCCAGGATGACAGCAATGGATTCTGCAACGAGTAATGCGGTTGAAATGGTTGACAGGCTCACTTTGCTGTATAATCGGGCCCGTCAGGCAGCAATCACCACTGAATTGATGGAAATTGTGAGCGGCGCTGAAGCATTAGGTTAAGCTCGGAAAATAAAAACCTTTGAGGAGGCTTGTAGGGGATGAGTGAAAAAAGTATCGGTAAAATTAACCAGGTTATCGGCCCGGTAGTCGATGTGGAGTTTGAAAAGGGGAAGTTGCCGGCGATATATAATTCACTGAAAATTACCAATCCCGCCATCAACGATCAGGAATGGAACCTGATATGTGAAGTTGCGCTGCACCTTGGTGAAAATACCGTCCGGGCAATCGCCATGGATTCTTCTGATGGTTTGGTTCGCGGCATGGAGGTCTGGGATACCGGTGATATGATCACGGTGCCGGTTGGCCGGGAAGTTCTGGGACGGATTATTAATGTCACCGGTGATCCTGTTGATGAACTGGGTCCGATCAACGAAAAGACAAGGTATCCAATACACCGTCCTGCGCCTCCTTATGTTGATCAGAGTACTGAAGTTGAAGCTTTTGAAACTGGAATCAAAGTAGTTGATCTGTTGGCACCATACTCCAAAGGTGGAAAAATTGGCCTGTTTGGTGGCGCTGGGGTTGGTAAAACCGTTGTTATTATGGAATTGATTCATAATATTGCCACCCAGCATGGTGGATTTTCCGTCTTTGGTGGAGTTGGCGAACGGACTCGTGAGGGCAATGACCTCTGGCATGAAATGAAAGATTCCGGGGTTCTTGATAAAGCGGCCTTGGTGTATGGACAGATGAATGAACCTCCGGGAGCCCGTTTGCGGGTGGGGCTTTCAGCGCTGACTTTGGCGGAATATTTTCGTGATGAAGAGGGGCAGGATGTGCTGCTCTTCATCGATAATATCTTCCGGTTTACCCAGGCGGGTTCAGAGGTGTCGGCGCTACTTGGCCGTATGCCTTCAGCGGTTGGATATCAGCCGACTCTGGGAACTGAGATGGGTGAGCTGCAGGAGCGAATTACCACGACAAAGAATGGCTCAATCACTTCGGTTCAGGCCATTTATGTTCCTGCTGATGACTTGACTGACCCCGCTCCGGCAACCGCATTTGCCCACTTGGATGCGACTACGGTTTTGTCGCGGCAGATTTCTGAATTGGGGATTTACCCTGCTGTTGACCCGCTGGATTCTACTTCGCGTATTCTTGATCCGAAGGTAATTGGTGACGAGCATTACCGGGTTGCCCGGGAAGTACAGTTGATCCTGCAACGGTATAAAGATCTTCAGGATATCATTGCCATTCTGGGTATGGACGAATTATCGGAAGAAGATAAACAGCTGGTAACCAGAGCCCGGAAGATTCAGCGTTTTCTTTCCCAGCCTTTTCATGTGGCGGAAGATTTTACCGGTACACCTGGTGTTTATGTTAAACTTTCGGATACCATCCGTAGCTTTGATGAAATTCTTCAGGGAAAACATGACAATCTTCCTGAACAGGCTTTCTATATGGTTGGAAGTATTGAAGAAGCCCAGGAAAAGGCCAAGAAGCTTGGGGTATAACTTGCTTGTGATTTGATTATTTGTTCATCCTGTTTTTTGTGGATTGTTGGGCGGTGGTTGAAATCCTGCACCTGGAAGGAGAGTTTCCGGGTGAATACTGAATGGAAATGTACATGGACACTGATAAAATC
>DQWO01000025.1 GCA_011042595.1 Pseudomonadota bacterium | reverse complement strand
TAAATCCAGGGAATCTATTTTAGCTCTCAGTGCGTCAATGGGACTATTTGGGGAATCATTAGCCATGGTGGATGATTTTTCCTAAATTGAGCGATTAGCGCCTTACTCATGAAAGGCTGTCACTCTTTTCAGTACCCCCTTGAGGGGTGTAAAAAACAAGAAAAAAATACCCAAATATAAACCACCCGTTCGCGATGCTCACTTGAGAACACAGGGAACACGAAGGGAAATTAACAGGTTATTTCTCTGTGTCCTCTGTGATCTCTGTGGTAAAAAATCATTTTGGGCTGTGGGCATCAAGCCCGCCCTGGGTTTTTATCCGGCCGTTATCTTTTGACGCGTTCAATATATTCGCCGGTTCGGGTATCTATTTTTAATCGGTCCCCCTCCTCGATAAACAAGGGTACCTGGATTTTAGCTCCCGTTTCCACCGTAACCGGCTTGCTGGCCCCACTGGCGGTGTCCCCCTTGAGCCCAGGCTCAGCCTCCACCACCTCCAGTTCGACAAAAATGGGCAATTCCAGGTTGATAGGTCGGTTCTGATAGAAAAGAATGTTTACATTGGTGTTTTCCTGCAAAAAGTTCTTGCTGTCACCGATAAGCTCAGCCGACAGGGCAATTTGTTCATAGTTGGCGTTGTCCATGAAATGATACTCGTCATCATTATAAAGGAACTGCATTTCCTTTTCTTCAATGTCAGGTTTGCCAACCTTTTCACCGGAACGGAAGGTTTTATCAACGACCCTGCCGTTGAGCAGATTTTTTAGTTTGGTGCGGACAAAGGCACCGCCTTTGCCGGGCTTAAAGTGCTGGAAATCAACAATAATATAGGGTTCATTGTTTAATTCAATGCGCAATCCTTTGCGGAAATCAGGGGTTGAATACATGTTTTCTTGCTCCTTAACCTTTAGTTTAGTTTGGATTGAGACTGCCAGAATTACGGTGAGCGCTCTACTCGATAATAGCCGATTCAAGTTGTTTGTCAAGGGTAGTCAATACCTGGCTTCCCTGGTTGGTAAGATAAATCATATCTTCCAGCCGAATTCCCCATTGATGGGGGAAATAGCAACCTGGCTCAATGGTGAATACCATGTTGGCTGCCAAGATATCGGCGGAACGGGAAGAAATGGATGGCGCTTCATGGATTTCCAGACCAACTCCATGACCGGTACCGTGACTGAAATATTTACCGTAACCGGCCTGCTCTAACATTTCCCTGACAATATGGTCAAGATCTTTGGCGCTTATTTCAGGCCGGGCGGCCTTGATACCGGCCTGCTGGGCCAGGAAAACTGCCTGATAGACTTCCTGCTGTTTTTTGCTTGGCTCTCCGAGAAAAACAGTGCAGGTTTGATCGCTGTGATATCCCTGATAGCAGGCTCCAAAGTCAATGGTTATCATATCTCCCGGGGCAATGGGTTTTTCTGAGGCGACGCCGTGGGGCAGAGAGCTTCTATAGCCACTGGCGACGATCAGGTCGAAAGCGGTTCTTTCCGCTCCCCGGCGCTTCATCTGGTATTCCAGCTCCAGGGCGATATCATGTTCGCTGATGCCAGGTTTTACCAGGGTGATCGTTTGCCGATAAGCCTCTTCAGCTATGGTAATGGCCTGTTTAATCAGGGCCAGTTCCTCTTTATCCTTACAGAGTCTGGGGGTGCTGATCTGTTGTTGGCAGGAAAGGGTTTGTAAGTGGGGGATTCTTTTTTTCAGTTCCTGGTCACGGAAGATGGAAAAACTTTGTTCTTCCACTCCCAGTAAAGTAATTTTTCGTTCAGCCAGATTTGAACTCATCTGGATGAACGAGTCAATCTGGACCAGGGTGATTTTCCCCGGAAGTTCGCTGGCTGCCTGGGTAGTATAACGGCCATCGGTAAAAAAAGTTACCTCGTCTGCTTCAATCAGCAGAAAACCGCTGTCACCGGTGAATCCACCGTAATAGCGCAGGGATGGGAGCGTATGGAGGAAAAATGCCTCTGCCTGGCTTTTGGCTAGCTGCAGTTTGAGCTTGTTCAGGCGATGGCTGGCAGCCTGGTTGTTGCTTTTCAAGGTGTTCATGATTTGACTTTCCGATCATTTTATCAGTAATGCTGCGGCTTCCACTGCCAGCAAGTAGCCATGAGCGCCAAAACCGCTGATCATTCCGGTGCAGACCGGGGCGGTAAGTGATGTGTGTCGGAAAGGTTCCCGTTTACTGATCTGACTTAAATGGATTTCGATGACCGGGATGGAAATGGCGGCAATGGCATCCCTGATGGCAATACTGGTATGGGTATAAGCCGCCGGATTGAGAATGACGGCCTTGCAATCATGTTCTGCTTTCTGTAGCAGATCAACGATTTTTCCTTCGTGATTGGTTTGAACGCAATGGACATCTAATCCCAGTTGACTGGCCCGTTTGCTGATCTGTTCATTGATCAGGGGCAGGGTAGAGGTTCCGTAAATCTCCGGTTCGCGGCTTCCTAGGAGATTGAGATTCGGGCCATGGATAACCAGCAATGATGCCTTCATGATTCTTCCTTTATCTGCTTGAGAAATGTGTTCAGATAGTCAATCTGGGCTTTTATTATCGAGGTTTGGTCAGGAGCATCGGGTTGCTTAGCCGTGTATTCCCGGTCGATTTCTGCTAATATTTCCCGCATGTGGGCATATTTTTTCGGCTCCTGGCCGTAAATTTCCTGGTATACCTGTCGAGCCTGTTGCCAATGTCCCTGGGAGAGCAGCAACTGGGCCATGGTTTCTGTTCTTATGGTTGGGCCATTGGTTTTGGTTGTGTTGTCGGTCATTTTTTCTACTGTTGCCCCAGGTATGCGGAGGATGTCAGTTCATTATTGATTTGCCGTCTGCTTCATGCTAAACCTTTGTCTCTTTTATGTCTGATAGTGAAAAAGCAGCGGCAAGTCAAGGTTAAATCCCTGCCCTGGAGGCAGTTATTCCAATTGATAATAAGGAGTTGTTGCCAATGCGTGCGGTGGTTCAACGGGTCAGCCAGGCATCGGTTGAGGTTGACGGTCAGAAAGTCTCTGTGATAGACCGGGGTTTTCTGGTCCTGTTGGGAGCAGCTAAAGGTGACGGTGCTGCCGATGTTGATTATATGATCAGGAAAATCAGTAGCTTGCGTATTTTTGCTAATGAGCAGGGAAAGATGAGCCGTTC
>DQWO01000208.1 GCA_011042595.1 Pseudomonadota bacterium | reverse complement strand
TCCCCAATGCGGCCCTGCGCTTTACCCCACCCCGGAGCAGCCGGCAAGGGATGAAAAAGAAAAATCGCGGCATGCTTGGAGCCCTGCTCCCCCGGCGCAAAAGGCCGGCAGCAACCAAAAAGAAAGAGGACAACCTGCCGAAAAATCAACGGCGGATCTGGACCCTGAGCCAGGGGAAACCCGTCCCCGTCCCCGTTACCACTGGTGTAACTGATGGACAGATGACTGAAATTCTGGCCGGAGATATCGTCCCCGGCATGGAGCTGCTCACCGACATAGAAGCCGAAGAAAAATGAATAAATCCGGCGACCGCAACCAGCCGCTTATCGTAATGAAAGACGTTACCAGGATCTACGGCAGCGGTCAGGCATCGATGCAGGCCTTGAAGGGGATCACTCTGACAATTTCCGCCGGCGAGTTTGTCGCGGTTATGGGTGCCAGCGGCTCGGGAAAATCCACCTGCCTCAACATCCTCGGCTGTCTCGATATCCCCACCTCGGGAACTTATCTCTTCCAGGGCATTGCCGTCGAAGACCTGAGCCGCAACCAGCGGGCTCTGCTGCGCCGTTATTACCTGGGCTTTGTTTTTCAGGGATATAATCTTCTTAACCGGACAAGCGCCCTGGAAAATGTCGAGCTGCCGCTGGTCTATCGCAAAATTCCGGCGTCCAAGAGACGCCAAGCCGCCCTGGAAGCACTGGAAGCTGTGGGACTGCAGGACTGGCAGGCTCATACACCGGGGGAACTCTCCGGCGGCCAGCAGCAGCGGGTAGCCATCGCCCGGGCCATCGTCACCAACCCCGATATCCTGCTGGCCGATGAACCCACCGGCAACCTGGATACCGAACGAAGTCTTGAGATCATGGAATTGCTCTCCGGCCTCAACCGTGAACGCAGTTTAACCATTGTCATGGTTACCCATGAACCTGAAATGGCGGCATATGCGACCCGAAAGATTCATTTTAAGGACGGACTGGTGAAAAACACCCCTGGAAAGGAAGAAGCATAATGCTGTGGAATGCCCTGGTACTGGCCTTGCGGGAAATACGGCGGAATCTCATGCGATCATTTTTGACTTCGCTGGGAATTATCATCGGCGTAGCGGCGGTCATTACCATGGTAACCCTGGGCAACGGCGCCACCGCCAAAGTAAAAGCACAGATTGCCAGCCTGGGAACCAATCTCCTGCAGCTGCGGGCCGGGCAGGACTACGGCCACGGCGGCATCAGGGAATCGGCAAAGCTGTTCAAGCTGGCGGATGCCGAGGCCATTACCAGAGAAATTTCCGGGGTGGAGGCAGTAGCCCCCATTGTTATGATCCCCACCCAGGCCATTTATGGCAATCGCAACTGGTCTTCAACCATTACCGGCAGCACCAATGGTTTCATCGCCACCCGTGACTGGCCGGTCAACCGGGGAAGGCTGTTCAGCCCCGGGGAAACCAGGGCCGGGGAAGCAGTCTGTCTGCTGGGCAGCACGGTAGCAAGAGAGCTTTTTGGCGCTGAGAATCCGCTGGGCAGTACCATCCGGCTCAAAAAGCTGGTTTTTAAAGTTATCGGGGTTCTGGCATCAAAAGGGGAATCATCATTCGGCACTGACCGGGATGATTTCATCCTTATCCCGATCCGCACCTTCCAACGGCGAATTGCCGGCAATACTGATGTGACCCGGGTTTATATCTCGGTACTTGATGGATTCTCCATTGATCGGACCAAAAATGATATTGCCCGGCTGATGCGGGAGCGACGTCATCTGCGGGAGGGCGAAGATGATGACTTCTATATCAGGGATATGCGGGAAATCTCCCAGGTGCTTTCCGGGACCACGTCAGTCCTCACCTCCCTGCTGGGTGCCATTGCGGCGGTGAGCCTGCTGGTGGGCGGCATCGGCATCATGAATATCATGCTGGTATCGGTCACCGAGCGCACCCGGGAAATCGGCACCCGCCTGGCAATTGGCGCCCTGGCCCGGGAAGTGCTGCTGCAGTTTCTGGTGGAAGCGGTCATGCTGTCGTCACTGGGCGGCATCACCGGTATCCTTCTGGCCCTGGCAGCTTCGGCCATTCTCGCTAAGATACTGCTTGTCCCCCTGGTCATCAATCCGGGAATTATCATCCTGTCCTTCGGCTTTTCCGCCGCCATCGGCGTCTTCTTTGGCTTTTTCCCGGCCCGCAATGCCGCCCGCCTTGATCCCATTGAAGCCCTGAGACATGAATAGGATTTACAATTCAGTCATTATCCCGGCAGGAGAATTTATCCAATCGACTCTTTTTCTTCAACATTCTTTTACTCCCTTTTTCCAAAAATCAACGCCGCATACAGGGGCATAAAAATAAGTTTTTGTTCCGGCAATTCAGAATATGGTCTTTGCGACAAAACATACCCATGAGAGATATCGGGATAGGATTTCAACAAGAGATGCAGACTTTTGAGCCGGCCCGCGGCCCCACTTTTAATTTCGAGCGGAATAATTTCTCCGTTATTTTCGATTAGATAGTCAACTTCAGCACTGCTGCTTTTCGCGTCTCTGGCCCAGTAATACAAATTTTCACTACCGCAAGCAAGTAACTCCTGACCAACAAACTGCTCGGCCAAAGCCCCGTTATAGATACTTAACAGATCTTTATTGAAAATCTGTTCATTAACATTCAGCCCGCAAAGAGATTGCATCAAACCAATATCAAGAACCAGAGCCTTGAATTTACGCTCGGACGCACTTGCCCCTAGAGGTAGACCTGCGGCTGAAGTAGAAGGGATTTTCCGCGCCACTTGAGCCATAGTTAATAGTTCAAAAGCCTTTTTATTGGTAGCGGAAGAAAAACTGTCGGCAAGATGGGAATATTTGATCTGCTTGCCCACAGATCTTGCGATATTAGTAAGGGCCGCGTTGAGACATCTTTTGTCAGAGTAGGGTGCATATTTTGCAAAATCTGCGCGATAAGCCTGGATCAGGTTCTTTTGAAGAGCAAAAACATTTACGAGTTTTCCATCATCCCGGTATATTTTTACACATTCAGGCATGCCACCGACAAAAAAGTAGAGTCGGAGTTGTTCAAGAAACATCTGATGGATATTTTCTGACAGATGCAAAGGACCGGAAACCAGTTTTTGCGCCAGCATATCTTTACCTGTAGCGATTAAAAACTCTACAAACGTCATCGGATA
>DQWO01000135.1 GCA_011042595.1 Pseudomonadota bacterium | reverse complement strand
GTCCGGAAATAAGTTGAACATTCAGCATTTCATCTTCAGGCTATCTTTGGCCGATCTTTAATCACAAAGTCCTTAACGCAGCATTGCTGTGTCTGAGGCTTTGTTCAATCAGGCCGATCAAACCTGACCTAAATCTGAGCGCTATATTGTCCAATTTATTCCCGGACGGATTCTTAATATAGGAATGAGGATTATCATATTCGGATTCATGGGTACCCCATTGAACGTCAAACTTTATTTTGCCTGTCTCACTTGTGTCATAGGCCATCATAAGATTGACAGTTTGATTGGTAGCTGACATATTACCCCTGTCCCCTATAACCCAATAACCATAACCGGTATTATTCGGGCTTGACCACCCGCCAACCAGGTTTCCGTCTTCATCCTTTACAGGTCTATGCCTTAAATATGGAGCATAACCATCTGTTTCCTGGGTCTGTCCACCAATCATAAAACTAAAACGATCCACTTTATTACTAACAGAGAAATCTATTTTAGAGGTTCCCTGTTCCCCATATCCAAAATGGGCGTTCACCTCCAATTTCTCAGGGCTCTTTGTGATAATATTAATTATTCCACCCATGGCATTGCCACCATATAGTGATGATCCACTACCACGGATGACCTCAATACGTTCAACATTATTCATTGAGATATTATTCCATTCCACGTCACCATTAAATCCGCTGTTCATAGGAATGCCATCGAGCATAATCAAAGTGCGGGATTCCCTATTAAGCGCTTAACGGCGCCGGCATCTTTTCTGATATAGTGATATTTTTTTATACTACCCTGTTTATCACCTCCTTTTCTTATCGGCTTTCAATCCCTTGCCTGGTTAACGCATTTTAAAGCGATAACAAAAAATATCAGACCGATCGCGGCCAGCAGTAAATAAGGAAAACAGCCGGGCAATGAGCCAAAGGCCGTCTGCCGGATCGCTTTTGACGCATGGGTAAGCGGCAGCAGGAAAATGATCTTTGCGGCCCACACGGGCAGACGGTCCACAGGAAAAAAAGTCCCTCCTAAAAAGGCCATCGGCGTAATCACAAAATTGGTCAGAAGGCTCTGGTCCGCGTGGGATTTAACCAGCATGGCCAGGCCCACGGCCAGGGACGCGAATAAAAAGCTATTCAGCCCTATGGCCAGCCAGAACAGCGGATTGCAGTAATCAAGAATCACCTTGAAAAACAGGCCGATACTCAAAATCACGACAACCGCAATAAATGCTCTGGTCATGCCTGCCAGAACCTCGCCGGCCACATAGGCGGCGTTGCTGATGGGCGCGGCCTGGAATTCTTCGAAAATATGCCAGTAAAAGCGCGCCACATTAATATCGGTGGAAATGGCAAAGGCCTGGGTCATGCTGCTCATGGCCACAAGGCCCGGAATCAAAAATTCGATGTATGTATGCCCGTCAAACCTTGCCCCATCTCCCATGGCGTATCCAAAAGCGATTAGATAAAGCAGGGGCGAAACCGACATGCTCAGTATCTGTCGATTGATCCGGCGTTTTAAAATCAGCATTTCACGTAAATAGACTGCTGTTAAACCGTTTAGCATAAGACCTTCTTTCCGGTAAAAGATAAAAAGGAATCTTCCAGATTCACCCGGCGCAGGGTATAGCTTTCCTGCTGACTGGCAATAAAGGCATCAGCCTTCTGCCTGGTTTTAAAATAGACAGTCTTTATTTTATCACCATCCATCCGGTCGATGGCCCAGTCTCCGGTCTGATCCATCAGCTTTTGCGGTGTGTCAATGACAACAATTTTTCCCTCGTCAAGGAAAGCGACCCTATCTGCTAAAAATTCCGCCTCTTCAATATAATGGGTCGTTAAAAGGATGGTGGTACCTCTATTTTGAATTTTTTTTATCAATCCCCAGATTCGCCTGCGGATTTCGGCATCCAATCCTACTGTAGGCTCATCTAAAAAAAGAATCCGTGGGGAATGAACCATCGCTCTTGCAATCATCAAGCGCCGCTTCATACCTCCGGAAAGCTGTTTTACAAGACTCTTTTTACGGTCAATAAGGTCTACATAGGCCAGGAGTTCGTCTATTTTTTCTCTCCGTTTAGCAGAAGACATATTAAAAAGCCGGCCGTGAATATCCAGGTTTTCAAAAATCGTGAGTTCCTGGTCCAGATTAATCGACTGCATGACCATACCGAAATTTTTTTTGGCCTTGAGGCTTTCTTTTTCAATATGAAAACCGCCCAGCCAGGCATCGCCTCCAGAGCGTCTGGTAAGTCCGCTTAAAATCCGGATGGTTGTTGTTTTGCCGGCCCCGTTAGGACCAAGATATGCAAATAGTTCACCCGGAGGAACTCTGAAGCTAACCCCTTTTAAAGCATGAATGTTTTTGTATGATTTTTTCAAATTTTCTATTCGGATCATTTTGTTCCCCGCAGGTTTTTTACATTTTCTCCAATCTCCTGGAGCGGCTGACGCCGCACCCTGTGCGGCAGGACCAGTTCCGCTGCAAGCTCGATGTCTGCGGAAACTACTTCCCTTCGGCCATTCCAGGCGGCAAGTGTCTTGGCTGTCTTCAGCATGATGATGTCTCCCCGATGACCGTCAAGACCCACGTCAAGGCAAAAAGAAGTAATTTCAAACAAAAGCCGGCGTTCAATGGTTACCTTTGGATAGAGTGTAATTGCCTGCTCAATTTTTTTGGCCAGTTCTTTTGAAGCGGTTTCCCACTCTTTACAAAAAGCAGCAGGTTCTTCATCAAAGGCCGCCCGCCTCTCCATAATAGCCACCCGGTCTTCGGGTTCCCTGGCTCCTTCGATCAATACGCACAGCCCGAACCGGTCCAGAAGCTGGGGCCGCAGCTCTCCTTCTTCAGGATTCATGGTTCCCACCAGGGTAAACCGTGCAGGATGAGAAAATGAGACACCCTCCCGTTCAATGGTATTGACCCCCATGGCCGCAGAATCGAGCAGCACATCCACCACATGATCATCCAGAAGGTTTACTTCATCCACATAAAGGATTCCCCTGTGGGCTGCTGCCAGGATACCCGGTTCAATCTGTTTTTCACCTTTTTTAAGAGCATGTTCCAGAGCAAGAGTACCTACAACCCTGTCTTCGGTGGCGCCAACCGGCAACTCCACAACTCGCACTTTACGTTTTACCTTTTTTATAGATTCCAGCGAAGAAATTTTTGTGCCGTACGCAGTCAGCATAC
>DQWO01000107.1 GCA_011042595.1 Pseudomonadota bacterium | reverse complement strand
CCGGCATGGCTCTCGCTCATTCTCGCGGCACATCGTGTGCCGCTCCGAGGTGTGTGCCGCGAATCACCGTCGTGGTGATTCGTTCGGCACCCAATGCCGCTATGAGCCAAGCCCGAACATCCTAATGTATTCCCGTCAATTTCTTGTTTTTTATACCCCTCAAGGTGGTACTGAAAAGAGTGACCACCTTCAAGGAGTAAGGCACTAACCAACTTTTTTACAGGAGGATGATTATGAACAGAAAAAGAAACTTCCGCTGTCAATGTTTTCTACTGCTAATGGTTGCTGCTTTCGTCTTCATACTTCCCGTCAACAGCATCGCCAAAGAAAAAAAGATCCGCCTCTCCTATAGTATCTTTTTTCCTCCCACCCATGCCCAATGTAAAGCTGGCGTGGCTTGGGCCAAAGAGATCGAGAAGCGAAGTAAGGGACAAGTTGAAATTACGATTTATCCCGGTGGAACTTTGACCAAAGCTCCGCAGGTCTACGATGGCGTTGTTAACGGCATCTCTGATATCGGCATGTCCTGTTTTGCTTACACCCGGGGCAGATTTCCCCTGCTCGAAGGTCTTGATTTGCCGGTAGGATATCCAGACGGCAAGACCGCTACCAGAATTGCTACGACGATTACCAAAGAGTTCAACCCCAAAGAGGTGCAGGATACCAAAGTTCTCTATGTTCATGCCCATGGCCCCGGTGTTCTCCACACCAAAAAGAAGGCGGTTCAACATTTGGCCGATCTCAAAGGAATGAAAATCCGCTCTACCGGACTCAGCGCCAAAATAGTCAAGACTCTCGGCGCCCTGCCGGTCGCCATGCCCCAGGGTGACACTTATGAAGCACTGCAGAAGGGTACTGTTGACGGAACCATTGGACCAATCGAGGTTCTAAAAGGCTGGAAACAGGGCGAGGTAATCAAATACAGCACTGACATTCCAGATATCGGCTATACAACCTCCATGTTCGTGGTCATGAACAAGAAAAAATGGCAGTCCCTGCCTGACAAGCTGAAAAAGATTTTCGAAGACGTCAGCGCTGAATGGGTTGCGGTTCAGGGACAGGCCTGGGATGACGCCGATGCCGCCGGTCGTGCTTTCACTCTGGCAAAAGGAAACAAGATTTACGCTCTATCAGCGGCTGAGAGCGCCAAATGGAAAGCCCAGGTCAAACCGATACTGGATGACTATGTTAAAAAAACAACCAGTAAAGGATTGCCGGGAGACAAGGTATTAGCCAGAATTCAAGAAATGCTGAAATAATTGTTTACCGGTTGATAGATCAATATGAATTATATGACAGCAGTCAGGGGTAGCCGGAACAACAATTCCGGTAATCCCCTGGCTGACTTGTCATCTACTGAATTGACATCTGGAAGGGAAGATCGAAAAAAGTGCGCAAGATTACCCGGCAATTAGCAGACCTGATGAATTACCTGTCGGCCCTCTGCGTCATGGCAATGATGCTGCTAACCTGTGCTGATGTCCTATTGCGTCTCTTCAAACATCCCATTCTCGGAACTTACGAACTCGTTGGTCTTTTCGGGGCACTGACTATCGCCCTGGCAATTCCAGCCACCACTTTGAACAAGGGTCATGTCGCGGTAGATTTTGTGGTCGACAAATTGCCGCCCTCAGCCCGAAAAATCTGTACCATTATCACCACTCTGCTGAGCATCTGTCTTTTTGCCTTAATCACCTGGCAATCTTTTCTCTATGCCAATATTCTCAGGTCCACCGGAGAGGTTACCTTAAGTCTGCAAATGCCTTTTTACCCCATAGTCTACGCTATCTCCGCCGCCGCGCTCTTGGTCTGCATTGTGCTTTTTCTTGAAATTGCAACCCCCTGGCAGAAGGCAAGCTGAAGATGAGCCCCTGCACCATTGGCCTGATTGGCATTGCCGCTTTGGTCCTGCTCCTTTTTGCCCGGATTCCGGTCGGCTTTGCCATGGCAATAGTTGGCTTTACCGGTTTCGTCCAGCTGGTCAACCTTGACGCGGCCCTTTCTTTGCTGGCCCGGGATGTCTTTTCAACCTTCAGTTCTTACGGCCTGACAGTTATACCGCTTTTTATCTTTATGGGCCAGGTTTCCTTCCACGCCGGCATCAGCCGTCGTCTCTACGATACCGCCTACGCCTTCATCGGCCACCGACCCGGCGGACTGGCGATGGCAACAGTTGGTGCCTGCACCGCCTTTGGCGCGATCTGCGGTTCCTCTCCGGCAACGGCCGCGACCATGGGCACCGTCGCCCTGCCGGAAATGAAACGCTACAACTATTCCATGGAGCTGGCCGCCGGCGCCGTCGCTTCCGGCGGCAGCCTTGGCATGTTGATACCGCCGAGTGTAGTATTCATAGTCTATGGTATTATGACCGAGCAATCGATCGGCAAGCTTTTCATGGCCGGAATCCTTCCGGGCCTGTTGATCGCCGGCCTCTTCTGCCTGGCAATCACCTTATCCTGCCACCGCAATCCTGAACTTGGCCCTCCCGGACCGCTAACAAGCTGGCCGGATAGAATTCAGTCCCTCAAAGGAACCGGTGAAACACTGCTCATCTTCGGTCTGGTTATGGGTGGCCTTTTCGTCGGTTTTTTTACTCCTACCGAGGCAGGAGCAATTGGAGCCTTATGCAGTATCGGCATCGCACTTATGGGCCGCAATCTCACCTTCGCCAAGTTGAAAATCTCGCTTTTTGAAACCACCCGCACCGCCTGCATGGTCATGATCATCGTTACCGGGGCCGTCATTTTTGGCCATTTTCTAGCCGTTACCCGAATCCCGTACGACCTGGCGGGTTGGGTTGCCGGCCTGCCGCTACCCCGCTTTTTCATCATGATGGTCATTATCGCGGTCTACCTGATCGGTGGCTGTTTCATCGATGCTCTGGCTCTGATCCTCTTGACCGTCCCCATCTTTTACCCGGTCATCCTGGCCCTCAATTACGACCCGATCTGGTTTGGCGTCATTATTGTTCTGGTCACCCAGATGGGGGTCATCTCGCCTCCGGTCGGCATCAATGTTTACGTCGTCAAGGGAGTTGCTCCCGAAATCCCGCTGGGCACCATCTTCAGCGGAGTTATCCCTTTCCTCATCGCCTTGATTGTCGGCACCATCATTTTAATTGCCATTCCACAAATTTCGCTATTTCTGCCCGGACTGATGAATTAAATCCACAATTCTTTTCATGACCTTCCTATATCAACT
>DQWO01000262.1 GCA_011042595.1 Pseudomonadota bacterium | reverse complement strand
GATTTATTGGCTGTCGGATTTTTATCGTGGCTTTGGCCGGACGGCTCTTTTTTGAAAAAACCGGCAACAATCACAAAAAAGAGCGGAATGAAAAGAAGATCAATAAAAGTTGCTGACAGCATGCCGCCGCAAACCGCCGTACCGATGGCATTTTGGGCCCCGGCCCCGGCCCCGCTGGTAATAGCCAAGGGCAGAACCCCGAAGAAAAAAGCCAGTGAAGTCATGATAACGGGTCGGAACCGGGTTTTTACGGCTCCGGTGGTGGCCTCGATCAAACCATCCCCGCGCTGCAACCGCTCTTTGATGAACTGAATGATCAGGATGGCATTTTTTGTCGAAAGGCCAAGGGTGGTAAGAAATCCGATCTGAAAATAGACATCGTTGGGCAGACCCCGCTGCGACGTTGCCACGATTGCCCCTAATACACCTAAGGGTAACATTAACAGGTTGACAAAAGGGATTGTCCAACTTTCATACAGGGCGGCTACACATAAAAAAATTACGAGAATGGAGAATGCGTAGAGAATCGGCCCCTGGGCGGTTGCCATCCGCTCCTGGTAGGAAAGCCCGGTCCAGTCAAAGCCGATCCCTTTCGGCAACTTCGAAATGAATTCTTCCATGGCAGCCATGGCCTCGCCGGAACTCCTCCCCGGCGCAGGCTCGCCCCAGATGTTGATAGATGGAAAACCGTTATAACGCTCTAATTTGGGAGAACCATAACTCCAGTGTCCGGACGCAAAAGAAGAAAAGGGGACCATCTTCCCCTGACTGTTGCGCACATAGAGCTTTTCCAGGTCTTTGGGCAGCATGCGATAGGGAGTGTCCGCCTGAACATACACCCGTTTGACCCGTCCTGCCTGGATAAAGTCGTTGACATAGGCGCTGCCGAAGGCCGCGGCAATGGTGTTGTGGATGGCGGTGATGGAAACCCCCTGGGCACCGGCCTTTCCCCAATCCACGTCGATGTAGTACTCGGGCACGTCTTCCATGCCGTTGGGCCGGACCCTGATCAATCTCGGATCCCGGGCAGCCATGCCGAGAAGCTGGTTACGGGCCGCCATCAGCGCGGCGTGGCCCAGGCCTCCATGGTCCTGCAACTGAAAATCAAAGCCTTTAGCATTGCCCAGTTCGATGACCGCCGGCGGCGGGAAAGCGAACAGCATGGCATTGCGGATTTGTGAAAACATCCCCATGGCCCTGCCGGCTACGGCCCCGGCCTTCAGGTCCGGCCGCTCTCGCAGTTTCCAGTCCTTGAGGTGAACAAATCCCATGGCCACGTTCTGCCCCCGGCCGGAAAAGCTGTAACCTGAAACCCACGCAAAGGATTTCACCGCGCCTTTCTCATCTCCCAAAAAATGATTTTTGACCGCCTCCATGACCTTTTCGGTCTGATCAAGGGTCGAACCCGACGGAAGTATGGCCTGGACAAACAGGACTCCCTGATCCTCATTCGGAAGATAGGAGGTGGGCATCTGCTGAAAGAGAAAACCCACCGTTGCGACCAGCAGGATATAGATAAACACGTAGCGCAGACGTTTGGCAATCGCGTGACCGACCAGTTTTATATAGAGATCTCTTATGCGGAAAAAACCCCGGTCGAACCAGCGGAAAAAGGGGCGCAGAAAAAAAACCGCATTATCAGCCGGTTCATGCCCGATTGGCACCGGCTTGAGGAACGATGCGCAGAGAACAGGGGTCAGGATCAGGGCCACTGCAACCGAAAGCAGCATGGAGGAGATGATGGTCACGGAAAATTGGCGGTAGAGAACCCCGGTAGAGCCCTGGAAAAAAGCCATGGGCCCGAACACAGCCGAGAGTGCCAGACCGATACCGATCAGGGCGCTGGTGATTTCTTCCATCGACTTGGCCGTGGCATCTTTGGGTGAAAGGCCCTTTTCGCTCATCAGCCGCTCAACATTTTCGACTACAACGATAGCGTCATCCACCAGCAGACCAATGGCCAGCACCATGGCGAACATGGTCAGCATATTGATCGAGAATCCCAGAAAATTCAGCATTGCAAAAGTACCAAGCAGAACGACAGGCACGGCGATAGTCGGAATCAGTGTGGCCCGGATGTTGCCCATGAAAAGATACATGATAATAAAAACCAGCAGGATCGCCTCGAAAAGGGTCTTGACCACCTCGTCGATGGCCACCCTGGTAAAGGGGGTAGTGTCGTAAGGATAAACCACCTTCATGCCGGAGGGAAAATAGCGGCTCATTTCAACCAGTTTCCCCTTGATGGCATCAGCGGTCTCCAGGGCATTGGCTCCGGAAACCTTGCGGATGGCCATAAAAGCAGAGGGTTTGCCGTTGTAATGGGCAATGACATCATACCGCTCGGTCCCCAGTTCCGTCCGTCCGACATCCCTGATCCGCACGATGGAACCGTCAGGATTGATGCGGATCGGAATGGCGGCAAACTCCTCCGGGGTCTTGAGCAGGTGCTGTACGATAATTGAGGCGTTCAGGCGCTGACCTTTCATGGCCGGCGCCCCGCCGAACTGACCCGCGGAAATTTCCACATTGTAGGCCCGCAGCGCCATGATGACATCTTCCATGGTCAGGTGGTAATTGGTCAGTTTGTCAGGATTGAGCCAGACCCGCATGGAATACTGGGTACCAAAGTTTTGCACTTCACCCACGCCCGGCACCCGGGCCAGCACCTTTTCCAGGTTGGACTGGGAATAATCCCGCAGGTCATTGCCGTCCATGCTGCCGTCTTCCGAGATCAGTCCCACGATCAGCAGGTAGTTTTTGGTCGATTTGCTGACCTTGACTCCCTGACGTTGAACAACATCGGGCAGGCTGGCCATTGCAAGCTGGAGCTTGTTCTGCACCTTGGACCAGGCGAGATCCGGATCGGTACCCGGGGTAAAGGTCAGCTCAATGCGGGAGGCGCCGGAAGAATCACTGGTGCCGGAGAGGTACAGCAGTTTGTCAAAGCCGGTCATTTTCTGCTCGATGATCTGGGTTACGGTATTTTCAACGGTCTCCGCCGAGGCCCCGGGATAAAATGATTCAATGGCAATGGACGGAGGAGCAATGGAGGGATACTGCGATATGGGCAGATTATAGATAGCCAGCGCCCCGGCAGCCATCATGACAATGGCGATGACCCAGGCAAAAACCGGACGTTCCAGAAAAAATTTTGATAACATCAGGCACCTCCGTCCGTTCGCTTTTGCGGCCGGACGCCAGGTT
>DQWO01000151.1 GCA_011042595.1 Pseudomonadota bacterium | reverse complement strand
TCACCTACCTGATAACAGCAGCGGCTGATGCAGGGCCCCAGCAAAACCAGTAAATCAGCTGGGTTAACCCCATAATTCACTTCCATAGCCGTAATTGTCCGAGGAACAACCCGGGTCAAAATACCCCGCCAGCCGGCGTGGACAGCAGCCACTGCCCGAGCCTGCCGGTCGATGAGTAAAACGGGCAGGCAATCAGCAGTCATAATGCCAAGCAGAATTTCCCGGGAAGCGGTTATCAATGAATCTGCCGCTTGATTTTCCAATTCATTAACCGCCATCGGAGTACTACAGTCCAACAGCAGAAAGCGGTTGCCATGAACCTGGGAGGCAGTATAGACAGGTACCTCCTCACGCCCGGTTACGGCAACAGACAGCAGGCGACGATTCTCCTTCACCCTCAGGGAATCATCACCCACATGATAAGCCATGTTGGCAGTCGCATAGGGAGAATCACTTATCCCGCCCTTCCGGGTGGAAAATGCAACCCAAACCGGCAGCCCGGTCTCAATGGTAAGATAGGAAATAGGCCCTGATTCGTCAAGGCCAAAAGCTAAATTACTCTTCATTTAATTCCCGCCTGGGTCAAGCTGACGGAGCCTGCGCAGTAAATTTTCCAGGTCATCAGGAACCGGGGCAGTAAATTCCAGGTATTCTCCAGATCGGGGATGGACAAAGCCTAAGAGCCTGGCATGCAGAACTTGTCGGGGGAAATTCCTTAAAAACGCCAGCCGGCCATCGCCGGCATACTGGCGTTCAATGCCTTTTTTCCCATAAATCCGGTCTCCCACCAGCGGATGAGATGCTTCGCTCAGGTGAACACGAATTTGATGGGTACGGCCTGTTTCCAGATTGAGACGTAAGAAGGTTGTCGCTGGCAACCGTTCAAGCACGTCATAGTGAGTGACTGCCCGCCGCCCGCCCCGCATAACTGAAGCCATTTTTTTACGATCCCGAGGATTACGTCCCAAATTGGAGGCAAAACTTCCTTTTGCCTGTTTTATCCGACCATAAACAAGAGCCACATATTCCCTGGCGATGGTATGCTGTTTAAACTGCCGGGATAAATGCCGATGCGAAAAATCATCCTTGGCCACCACCAGGATGCCGGAGGTATCCCGATCAAGTCGATGAACAATCCCCGGGCGCAACTCTCCCCCGATTCCAGCCAGATCATGGCAATGATGCAAAAGCGCGTTAACCAGGGTACCATCCCAGTTGCCGGCTGCAGGGTGAACTACCAACCCCGCCGGTTTATCAAGCACCAGCAAACTTTGATCTTCATAAATAATATCCAGGGGGATGGCTTCGGGAAGTACCCGTATGGGCTTTGTCGGGACAGGATTAACCAACCTGATCTCCTCACCTCCCATCAACAGGAATGAGGTTTTTCTGGCCTGGCCATCCACCAGCACAAGTCCTTCCCTGATCAGCGCCTGCAGTCGACTCCGGGAAAATTCATCTGCTGCCTCATGGAGAAAGATATCCAACCTTTTTTTGCCGTCACCGGCATACGTATAGGTAAGCACATCCTGAGTTACAACAGGTTCACTCATATTCAACTTTCTGACTTGCATTGCCTACGGGTACATTACAGGATGTTCGGGCTTGGCTCATAGCGGTTTTGGCCGCCGAACGAATCACCGTGATGGTGATTCGCGGCGGACGCCTCTTAAAGCCGGCCATGGACGGCCGGCGAGAATGAGCAAGAGCCATGCCGGAACATCCGGGGAGGTGTTATTTGGCGGAACTTTTTACAGAAACCATTTTTATCAGTTTTTCCGCCTCCGGAAAGTCATTTTTCAAGACCAGGGCCTTTTCCAGATACGCCAACGCTTCCGTCCACATTTCCTTGCCAATATATGCTCTGGCGAGATTGAAATGAAGGATGGGATCATGGGTACTGATTTCCAACGCCTTACTATAATTAGCAATGGCTTCATCATACATTTTGTTCTGGCGCAAATCTATACCAAAATCATTGAAAAGATGTTTATTGTCTTCTTCAAAAAGAGCTTCTATCTGTGACAGCTGGCGAAATATCTCCTGAGCCTTTTCCTTTTCACCTTTTTCCAGGTGCATCTTTCCCAGACCGTAATGAGCCCTGACGTTTTCCTCATCAATTTTCAAGGCTGAATCATACTCAAACTCGGCACTGTTGTATTCCTTACGTTTGAGGTGCAGATTGCCCCGGGAGGCACGTTTGTCCGCCTCCGCTTTTTTCCGCAAGTGACCATCATCAAGCTTTTTTGACGGCAGAAGATAATCTTTTTTGGGTTTGCAGCGACGAAGGAAGTCCTCCATTTCCACCACTTCCCTGATATTGGTCGGTTCCCCGGACATATTCAGCAAGCTCATTTCCACTGTCCCGTCCGGTCGTTCTTTGGCCAGAAAGATATTTTCCCCGGTCGTCTGGCGCTTGGTAGCTCCGGTTCCCAAAGATATTTTTACCTGTTCACTGTAATATCCAGCAATTTTATCTGCTTCAGCCATCGGGCCAATCTCCTTATAACCAACGATTTCAAATCCACCCCGCCGGGACAATAAACATAATCATCATATCAGCTCAACATCGGACAGATCCAGCTATTTTATCTATTTCGGCAATAATAATATTTTTTTTAGATTTTAGCAGCCAAACAAAATTATCAATGGTCATTATGGTTTAATTCAACTTTCTGAGTTATTCTAAAAATAGCTGAAAAAAATTCACAGGGATGTTCGGGCTTGGCTCATAGCGGTATTGGCCGCCGGACGAATCACCTGGATGGTGATTCGCGGCGGACACCTCTTAAAGCCGGCCATAGACGGCCGGCGAGAATGAGCGAGAGCCATGCCGGAATATCCCTGTAAAATATCCCTGGCAATGCAAGTCAGAACGTTGAGGTTTAATAAAAACCGCTAAACAATCCGCGGTAGCTGCCGAAAATAGGATAATTAGAAACATAACCTCACCTGACACTACTGAAAAAAACTAGATTAAAATTATGAGTGCTCCCAAAACCACATTGAACCAACTGGAAGAATTTTTCCAGCAGGACGATCCAGAAATTTTTTTTCAGCGGCTGGAAATTCCGTCCCCGGATGACCCATTCTACCTTTTGTACACCCGAATCAATCAATTCCTTGAACGACTCTCAACCCAAAACGTTACAAAAAGCCTCAACAACCCGTTATTAGCGGTAATCATGGAGAATGCCCCCTATGGAAT
>DQWO01000368.1 GCA_011042595.1 Pseudomonadota bacterium | reverse complement strand
CGTTCGCGATGCTCACTTGAGAACACAGAGAACACGAAGGAAAATTAACAGGTTATTTCTCTGTGCCCTCTGTGATCTCTGTGGTAAAAAATCATTTTGGGTTGCGGGCATCAAGCCCGCCTTGGGATTAGATGGGGTGATATTGCACCGCAATTTTTTTGTGACTGCGAGCTGCGGATTAAAGAGCCCTTAATTTCAATACGATAGAAAACTGCAAGCAGATTCCTCACAGAATTATCCACAGCTTTTCCACAGGGCCTGTGAAAATCGTTCAAAACCCCTTAAAATACATACTATTTTATCAATATAAGCATAACCACTTGTAATTATTTATTATTTTTTTCAAACAGTTTCAAGGTATTTATATTTTCTCAATAATTACCGTAGATTAATCCCTTTATAAACAGTTTATTCACAAGTAATAATCTCACTGAACAGGTATGGAATCAAGAGGATTCTTGTTCTTGACGTTTTTTTGCCATCTGCCACAAAATCTCCTTTTCCTCAAGGCTCAACTGCTCCAGGGAAGTTTTCTGTACAGCGGCAATCCGTTCCATCTCCCTGAACCGATATTCAAACTTCCGGTTAGCAGCCCGAACCAGACCTTCAGGTTCAAAATCCAGATGCCGTACCAGGCTTACCATGGCCAGAAAAAGATCGCCCAATTCCTCGGCCAGAGCTTCCCGGTCATCACCTGCCATGGCTTCCTCTACTTCCTGCAGCTCTTCATAAAGTTTAGGCAGTACCTCGGATGCAGACTGCCAGTCAAAACCCACCTTGCGACCTTTCTTGCCATAGACACAGGCTTTTTGCAGCGGCGGCAACGACTGCGGCACATTGTCCAGCAACGACTGATAATTTTTACCTTCAATCTGTTTTTTAATCTCGTCCCACTGGGTCAGCACCTGGGAACTGGATTCAATAGTTCCCGACTGGGCAAAAACATGAGGATGCCGGCGAATAAGTTTTTCAGCGATTTCATCCAGGACATCATCCAGGGTCCAGTGATTCCCCTCTTCACCCAGGAGGGCCATAAAAAGAAGATGAAAAAAAAGATCGCCAAGTTCTTCCCGCATCCCGAGAAAATCATTTTGCTCCAGGGCATCAATCAGTTCATAGACTTCTTCCAAAAATCTCGGTTTCATGGAAGCAAAATCCTGTTCACGATCCCAGGGACATCCCCCGGGAGAACGCAATTGGTAAATTACTTCCCGGAGCCGCAAAAACTTTTCCGCCGTTGTTTTTCCGTCCTTTACTGAGCCGGGCGACATCCCTGGCAGTTGACTTTTCATCAATAAACTCCTATGGTATTGTTGATCAGAAAAAGACACGCTTTCAGCGGTCAGCGTTTAGCTTTAAAAAATCCAGATGTTACGTTAATGACTCAACTTTCTGGCTTGCATTGCCAGGGATATATGACAGGATGTTCGGGCTTGGCTCATAGCGGTTTTGGCCGCCGGGCGAATCACCTGGATGGTGATTCGCGGCGGACGCCTCGAAAGCCGGCCATGGACGGCCGGCGAGAATGAACAAGAGCCATGCCGGAACATCCGTTGAATCAATAAATTTAACCAACCACTAACACCATGGCAAACTGTTTGCGATCCCTCTATTTTCTGACAATTTTATCAACTGCCTCACCAGATAAAACCTATGCCATCAATTGAAGGCAATCTCACCGGCCTGAAACCTAAACAGGTTAAAAATCTCGAAAAGATATTCCGTCGTCACCTCAATCAGGAACAGATTATCAGTGAAGAGCTATGCCGCTATCTGGCTGGCCTGGCACATGAAATAGGCCGTCAGATTGGCATACTGATTAACCGCAGGGGATATATAACTCATGTTATAGTGGGCACTAACCAGAGAATCACCCTGCCCTCCCTGCATGAATACCGTCTGGGGCATGGCCGGTTGCGTGGCTTGCGCTGCATTCATGTCCACCTTGGCAGCCAAGCACTTGACACTGAAGATCTTACCGACCTGGCAATGCTCAGACTGGATCTGATGGGGGTAATCAATACCACCGCCAGCGGCCTCCCTGCCTCACTCCAGCTTGCCCACCTTAAGGCCGGCGAAAACCGGCAACAGCCAGCGTATGAAATCCTTGAACCTTTATCCCCCTACAATATCAGTCTGCCATTTTCCCGATTAATCCGAACCATGGAAGATGAAATTGTCACTGGTTTCAGCCACCAGACGAAAGCGGCAGATAAACAACGGGCGTTCATCATCAGTGTCGGACCGGAGCCACGTCATGTGCATGAAGAATCCGTCCATGAACTGGTCGAGCTGGCCCGGGGTGCCCATCTGCAGATAGCTGAGACCTATATACAAAACCGCCAGATAAACCCCCGAACGGTCACCGGAGCCGAGAAACTCCAGGAGATCACCATCTCGGCCATGGAACAAGGCATCGATCTCTTGATCTTCAACCAGGAATTATCGCCAATGCAGGCCCGCAGGATTTCTGAAATAACAGACCTGAAAGTCATTGACCGAACCCTGCTCATCCTGGATATTTTTGCCCGCCGGGCCCAAAGCCGTGAAGGAAAGTTGAAAGTCGAACTGGCACAGCTTAAATACCGCTTGTCATGGATTTCAGAAAAGACCACCGCCTTATCCCGTTTAACCGGTGGAATTGGCGGCCGGGGGCCGGGTGAAACAACCCTGGAAATTGACCGGCGCCGCACCAGGGAACGTATCAGCACCCTGGAAAAAAGGCTCCGGAAAATGGCAAAAAGCCGGGCTAATGCCCGCAAGAAAAGAAAAAAAAACCAGCTGCCGCTGGTTTCCATTATCGGTTACACTAATGCCGGAAAATCAACCCTGCTAAATACGTTGACCAAAAGCTCGGTATTTACAGAAGACCTTCCCTTTGCTACCCTTGATCCCACCACCCGCCGTCTGCGCCTGCCCCGGGAGCAGGAAATCATTATCACCGACACGGTTGGTTTTATTAAACGATTGCCAAAGGATTTGCTGGATGCTTTCCGCACCACTCTGGAGGAATTGTGCGATGCGGACCTACTGCTTCACCTGGTCGATGCTGCGGATGAACATCTACAGGAACATATACAGGTTGTTGAGAATATCCTGAGTTCTTTGAACCTCCAGGATATTCCCAAAATGCTGGTTTTCAACAAGGCTGATCTGATCTCTAATGCTGAAAATCGACTTTTGACCAAACGTTATCAGGCCATGAGCATTGTG
>DQWO01000370.1 GCA_011042595.1 Pseudomonadota bacterium | reverse complement strand
CTCTCCCGGATTCAGGCCGCTTATCACCGCCGCCCGTTCACCCTGCTGCAGGCCGACCTTGACATTGCGTTGATGGGCCAGGCCATTCTCAACAACAAAGACATAGTAACTACCGCTGCCCGGCAATCGAAGAAGGGCCTCACGAGGAATGGCAAGAACATTTTGCCTCCCCATATACAATTTTACCCGGGCATACATCCCGGAACGTAGCAAATGTCCATCGTTTGCTGCCTGCAACTCCAGCTTGACGGTCCTGGTTGCCGGATCAAACACCGGGTTCATTTTAACCAGGGAAGCGTGAAATATACGCCCCGGATAGGCAGCCAGCTGGAAATCTGCCGGCATCCCCAAACGCAGCCGGGGAAAATCAGTTTCCGGAGCCACCAGCTCAATTTTCATCAGCGATTCATCGCTAAGACGCAGGAGCGGTTTTTTGGTGTCGGAAAGGTTGCCCGGATCAAAAAAACGCTCGGCAACCACCCCGTCAATCTCAGCTTTAATGGCGTGGTCAGCAAGCAGAACCTGGATTTCCCGCCGGGCGGCTTCCGCTTCCTTAAGACCAGCCGCCGCGGCTTTGTACTGCGCTGAGATCCGGTCAAGCTGCTGGCGGGGTGCCGCTTTATGGGCAAAGAGAAATTCCAGTCGCTTTTGATCCTTTTCCAGCAGTTCCAGTCGGCTGCGGACCGCATCCATGGCAGCATTGGCCCGTTCCATCCTGGCCTTAACCAGCGAGGCATCAAGAATGACCAGCAATTGCCCCTTTTTAACCCGGTCGCCTTTATCAACCAGGATTTTTTCGATAACTCTGCCGGATATTTTGGGAAAAACATAAACATTAACCCGGGAACGTAGATCACCACTGGTTTCCAACAGCCGTTCCATCTCTCCCTCTTCCACCTTCACCACGGTTACCGGCACCGGAGTCACCTCTTTTACTGCCGTTGTCTCTTCCTTTTGACTGCGGTGGTAATTATAAAAAGACAGAGCTAAAAAGGCCACGGCAACCATAATTACTATCCAGGTTGTCAACCGTCCCCTACCGGTTTTCTGTTCAGCCATTGTCAACCCCCTTCGCCGAATCGGTAATTCCTTTTATCCCGATATTCGCCCTTTCACCTGCCGCCCACTCCAATTCGGCCCGGGAAATCATAAAGCCATACAGGGCACCGTAATAACTGTTTTCCGCCTGGCTCAAAAAGGTGGCGGCATCCAATACCAACGTCGAAGTAGCCACCTGCTGCTGGTATTGCAGATTGGTAATCCGATAATTCTCCCGGGCCTGCTCCACCGCTACGGCAGCGGTTTTGATATTTTCATCCGCCACCTGCAGGTGATTAAATGCCGTTTTCACTTCCAGCTGGACAAGGTTTTTCATATTCTCAATCTTATGCTTCAAGGCTTCCCGTTCATGAATTCGCTGCCGGACTTCATCCCCCGTCTTGCCCCATTCAAAAAAGGTCCAGTCAGCCTGCACCCCGATGGCCGCAGTATCACTGTTGCGATAGTCATTTTCGCTGGCGGTTATATTTTTTCCATTCTGTTCATAGCGACCTACCAGAGAAACTTTAGGATAATACTGACTGCGTGCCAGTTTTATTGCCAGTTCAGCCTGCTTCAATGCCACCCGTAGAAAACGCAATACCGGCCGCTGACCCAGAGCTTCCCCACATAGTGTTAACAGATTGTCATCAACCACCGGCTGAATATCCGGATCAATGATCTTAACTAGCGCCGAAATATCCCGATTCATCAACATATTGAGAGCGGCAATGGCCAGATCCACCCCACTTTCAGCCTGCACCCGGTGCTGCACTGCCTGGGAAAGCGCCACCTTAGATTGCAAAAGATCATTATAGGCAATAATACCCTGAGCATAGAGATATTCAGCATCCTTGACATGGGCGGCCAGGTTTTCCACCTCCCTGTCAGCCACTTCAAGCTGCCGCCGGACAAGCAATGTGCGGGCGTACGCCACTTTCGTTTTTTTGACCAGCTCAAGGATTAACTGCTCCTTTTCCAATTCCCGGCCGGAGATTTCAAGCTCGGCAATTTTGCGCCGGGTGATCAATGCCAGCCCGGTAAATAATGGCTGCACCGCCGTAATATTCCACGTATGATCATCATCATCGCCAATCATGATTTTCCCCGCCGGTCCGAAAAAACCGTATGGCTGATCGTGCAAATGATAATAGGCATAGGAGGTCGAAAGCTTGGGCAACAAATCGGCCCAGGCACTGCGCTCCTTCGCAACCGCCCGCTGTTCTTCTTCACTGGCGGCACTGATCAGTGGATTATTTGCCAGCACCCGGTCAATGACCTGTTCGAGGTTGAGAGTTTCAGCCTTTTGAACCACAGACGTTTGCTCAGCAGCTAAAGCCGGTAAAGCCAGCCAGCCTGACAATCCTGTTATCAACAGGACCATACATAAAACATATTTCATCCTCATGAACAACTCTCCTACCTCATGATTTAACGTAATCGGCAACCAGGATATTATGAAAAAATATTTCATCCATCATCCTGAGACTTTTCTCATAGGGATATTTTTGGGGATCATCCAGCCAGGCAAAAAGAAAGGTGGAAGCCAAGCTGTCAAGGGAGCGGGCCAGATAATCAGGATCCAGGGACCGAAAAATACCATTTTTAATTCCGGCGGCAAAGACTTTACTTAGCCGCTCCAATATCTGGTCATAACGGGACAGCACTTCCTCATCCAATCCGGCTCGCAGATTGAATCTGGCTCCCCGGGTTTCAACAAAATAAAGACTGACGGCTTGAGTGTTGGCCATAAATATCTCACCGCCAATTTTTAAATAACTGATAAGCCGTTCATATTCATCCACACCCTGTCCCAATGCCTGTCCCAATGCTGAGCCGAACTTCTCACTGAGATCAAGAATAATTGCCCGGTATAATTCTTCCTTATTTTTAAAAAATTTATAAAGGGTACCGACGGCGAATTCAGCCGATTGAGCAATATCCTGCATGGAAACCTGGTGATATCCCCGGGCAGAAAAAAGTTCCAAGGCCTCGTCCATGATCTCCTGTCGTTGACGATCTTTGTATTCCTGCCGCCGGGCTGTTCTTTTTTCTTTCATCTCCTGCTCCGCTTCTGACGGGTTTCTGGTTTGGCAAAAAAGACCAAAAGCAACCCACTACATCCTGTAATCGAAAATAATTTCATAAAAGTGAAGAATAATTCACTTTTTATCT
>DQWO01000258.1 GCA_011042595.1 Pseudomonadota bacterium | reverse complement strand
ATCTTTTCCTGACCCTGCACCGGCCGGCCAACGTCGATGATCGGTAGGTATTGGCCGGCATTGTTTCAGCACTGAATGAAATTTCTGTCCGTTTGCCGATTATTTTCCCGGTGCATCCCCGGACCCGGAAAATGATTGATCATTTCGGCCTTGAACTGACTGCCGATATTCATCAATTGCCGCCGCTCGGCTTCCGGGAATCTCTTTTCTGGTGGCGGGACGCGGTGATGGTGCTGACCGACAGCGGCGGGCTGCAGGAAGAGACCACCGCCCTGCGGATTCCCTGTATTACCCTGCGGCATAATACCGAAAGGCCGATTACGGTGGAGATGGGCAGTAATGTCCTGGCCGGGAATCGACCGGCGGATATCCTTGCCGCTTTTGAACAAACGCTGGCTGGTGAGCGCCGTCGCGGCCAGGTGCCGCCTCTGTGGGACGGCAAGTCGGCGGCAAGAATATGGGAAGTAGTCCGGGGGAGTGGATGAGCCTGAAAAATAAATCTGTCCCCTTTTTTTTGGTTTATTTTTTCCTGCTGGCGGGGATGTATTATTCCAGCTTCGGCTACCTCATGCGCATGTGGCAGCGGGATGATTATAACTACTGCTACCTGGTGCCGCTGGTGGTTTTGTATCTCGTCTGGGAGCAAAAATCGCGGTTGGCCGCCGTCAAGACCTCCTCTTCCTGGAGTGGTCTGGTTTTTATCAGTTTCGGCATTGTTTTTTTCTGGCTTGGTGAACTGGGCGGGGAATATACCGCCCTTTTCATTTCTATGTGGCTGATGATCGTCGGTCTGTGCTGGCTGCATCTGGGCGGCAGGAAAATGAAAGTTATTGGCTTCCCGCTGTTCCTGCTGCTGGCTATGTTTCCGCCACCCAATTTCCTTACTTCCCGCCTTTCCTTAAAGCTGAAGCTGATTTCGTCGCAGATCGGCGTATTCCTGATGCGGATTTGGGGTATGACCGCGCACCGGGAGGGGAATGTCATTGATCTGGGTTTTACCCGCCTGCAGGTGGTGGATGCCTGCAGCGGCATTCGTTACCTTTTCCCCATTATTATCCTCGGGCTGCTTTTGGCCTGGTTTTTCCGCGCCCACTGGTGGAAACGGGTGGTGCTGGTATTGTCTACTATTCCGCTGATTGTTTTTGCCAACGGGGTGCGGATCGCCCTCACCGGCATTCTCTATGAACCTTTCGGCCCGAAGATCGCCGAAGGTTTTTTACATGATTTTGCCGGCTGGTTTACTTTCATGGTTGCCCTGGCAGTCCTGTTGCCGGAGATGTGGCTGCTGAAAAAAATTCCCTTTGGCCGGCCACCAGCGGAGAAAAGAATTTCAGAAATAATGGAGTTGGTCACTCCCTTGCCGGCCTGGACAAAATTTGTGGTAGTGGTTTTGCTGTTGGGATTGACGCTGGCCGTTTCACAAGGCGTCAATTTCCGGGAGAAGGTGCCGGCGAAGCAGTCATTCAGTCATTTCCCCCTGCAGCTGGGAGAATGGCGTGGGCAGCGGCAGACGATGGAACCGCGATTTGTCGACACCCTTGACCTGAGTGATTATGCCATTGTTGATTACCGTGACCGGCGGGGGCGGGCAATCAATTTCTATGTTGCCTATTATGAAAGCCAGCGCAAGGGGGAGTCGATTCACTCGCCGGCGACCTGCCTGCCGGGCAGTGGCTGGGATTTCAGAAATGCCGGGACGGTTGAGTTTCAGGTTCCCGGATATGGCAGAGGTCACACCCGGGTGAACCGGGCGCTGATGCAGAAAACCGGTTTTAAGCAGCTGACATACTCCTGGTTTCCCCAGCGGGGGCGGATTCTAACCAATGCCTACCAGCTGAAGATTTTTGCTTTCTGGGACGCGCTGATCAAACAGCGGACTGACGGAGCCCTGGTGCGCCTGATAACTCCGATTGCTGCCGGGGAAACGGTGGCCGATGCTGATGCCAGGCTGCAGGGGTTTATGGGCCTGCTGCTGCCGGAGCTGGATAAATATATTCCCGGCTCGCTGGCGGTTGCCGCCGGAGTCCAGCGGAAATGATATTGATGGATTCTTGATGATTATTCTTTCTACCTTACTGATTGCTCTTTTTATTACCCTCAGCCTGGTACCTTTGTTTCGGGGCCTGGCGGTTAAACTGCGGGCGGTTGATATTCCTGACGCGCGCAAAATGCACCAGCAGCCGATGCCGAAAACCGGCGGCCTGGCGATGGCGGCAGGGGCGCTGATCCCGATTATCCTCTGGGTGCCGTCAAACCCCATGCTGCTGCCGTTGCTGCTGAGTTTGGCGGTGGTCGTTGCCTTTGGTTTTCTTGATGATGTTATTGAACTGGGTTTCAAGGCCAAATTCGTGGCCCAGTTTTTTGCCGCCCTGATCGTAGTTCTTTATGGCGGGGTACAGATTACTTCACTGGGAACCCTGCTGCCTGACGGCTTTCTGCTGCCCGGATATATATCCGTGCCGCTGACGGTTTTTGTGATTGTCGGGGTGACCAACGCCATCAATCTTGCTGACGGTCTGGATGGGTTGGCCGGAGGAATCTCCCTGCTGATTTTTGGTTGTATCAGTTTGCTGGCCTTCAAATGCGGCGATCTGGTTATTGCCCTGATGGCCGCCTCCCTGGCCGGGGCGATTTTTGGTTTTCTGCGCTTCAATACTTTTCCGGCCAATGTGTTCATGGGGGATGCCGGCAGCCAGTTTCTCGGCTTTCTGGCCATAACTCTCTCTCTCTCCCTGACCCAGAAAAATGTTCCTTACAGTCCTTTGCTGCCTTTGCTGCTCCTGGGTTTTCCCGTACTTGATACGTTGACCGTGATGCTGGGTCGTATTTATCACGGCAAGTCTCCTTTCAAGGCGGATACGAATCACTTTCACCATAAAATGATGCGCCTGGGATTTTATCATAATGAAGCGGTGCTGATTATTTATATCATTCAGGCTCTACTTGTCTGCGCCGCCTATCTCTTTCGTTATTATTCCGACTGGTGGTTGCTCAGCGGTTTTATCTTCTTTGCTGTTCTGGTGGTGCTGATTTTTTACCTGACCAGCCGTTGCCAGTGGCAATTTCACCGTGGCGCCAGTTTTTTTGACCTGCTGGTCAAGGGAAAATTGAGACGATTAAAAGAACAGCAGGTGTTTATAAAGTTGTCGTTTATTGGTCTGCAATTGCTGATTTCATTGGTTCTACTGTTTTCCTGTTTGCTGCCGGCTGTGGTTCCACCGTGGTTGGGAT
>DQWO01000216.1 GCA_011042595.1 Pseudomonadota bacterium | reverse complement strand
GTGCCGGATGATCCGGGAGGATTGCTGGAAAAGAAATTTTTCTACCAGTATCGTGCCCGGCGGGATCGCTCCCGGGGACATAAAAGCTGGTAAATAGGTATTGACAGGTAAGCTCATGAGACAACAAAGTAAAATTTCATATTTTTTTATTATCAGCATACTCTTTTTGGTTTTTTTTGCTGCTTACTTCCCCTCAAACTGCATGGCGGCGGTCCGGGCCCGGCTTGACCGTCAGACCATCGGCATCGATGAGACGGTTAATCTTTTGATTGAAGCCGATGGTGCCTTAAATTCCATTGCCGGCCTCGACACCAGTGCTCTGGAAAAAGATTTTTCCATTGTCAATCAGTCAACGAGCAGCAATTTCCAGATCATCAACGGTTCCAGCAAAGCTACGAAAACCTGGAATATTGAACTCGAACCAAAGCATGTCGGTCGGCTCACCATCCCGTCATTTACTATCCGCGGCGAAAAGACTACACCACTTACTTTGACCGTTACGAATAAAGAGCCAATAACTCCGGGATCTTCTGCTGTCATAGGTGATGTTTTTGTTGAGGTTTTGCCGGTGATGGAAACTCCGGCATACCTGCAGGGACAGATTACCATCAGCGTCAAACTTTACCTCAAATCTCAACTGAACCTGAGTGAAGCTTCCCTTGAAGAACCCAAAGTGGAACATGCCACCGTTATTAAACTGGGTGATGACCGCCGTTATCAAAGCCGCAGAAATGGAGTGATCTACCAGGTTATTGAACGAAAATACGCAATCTTTCCTGAAGAGGGCCATGAGGTGACGGTGCCGCCATTACTTTTCCAGGCGGTCACCAATGCTGGTGTCAATCGTTTTTTTTCGAGAGATCCTTTTTTTAACCGTTTTCCCGGACAGGGCCGCCGGCTCAGAGCCCGCAGTCAGGAGTTGAAAATTCCCCTGACCCCGATACCGAACGAATTTAAAGGGAAAGTATGGCTGCCGGCCAGGAATATAACAATCAAGGAAGAGAAGAAACCGGCTGGTAAAATGAAAGTCGGCGAACCATTGACCAGGACTATCCAGCTCGAGGCCTGGGGCCTGACCGCCGAGCAGCTGCCGGAACTGAAGATCAAGGCTCCTGAGGGCTGTAAAGTCTATCTTGATCAACCGGAACTGAAAAACGAGGTGGGTGCCGACGACTGGATGCATGGGTTAAAACGCCAGTCAATGGCCTTTATCCCTTCCCGGCCGGGGACCTTTGTCCTGCCGGAAATTGTTATCGACTGGTGGGATGTGGTCAAGGACCGGCAGCAGAAAGCGGTCCTCCCGGCCCTTAAAGTTAAAGTGGCGGTTGCACCCGACTGGCATAATGCTGCCGGGAATAACAACAATAATCCGGCCAAGGTTCAAACCGATTCAAAGAATGCAGTCAAGAACCAGGCTTCCCTGGTAGAAAAAAAATCAATTCCTGAAAAATCGGTGGTGATCTTTGGGCGCGTCCAGTTCTGGCAGGCGATCAGCCTTATCCTGCTGCTTTGCTGGATTATCACTATCTTTTTCTGGCGCCGATCCCGACGACAACAGGTGCTTGCTCAGCAGAAAAGGAAAATGCAGTCGGAAAAGAGATTGGTGGCAAATCAGGAGCAGATCAAAAAAGCCTGTCTGGACAACAATCCCCGTCTGGTTCAACAGGCCCTTCTTGATTGGGCTGCCGCCACTTGGCCGCAAAACCCGCCGACCAATCTCCGAAAGCTGGCGGAAATTGTCGGGAATGCCGAATTGTCACAATCCTTTGCCAAACTCGAAGAGACCCTGTACAGCCCGGCTGCTATCCGGGAATGGGATGGCAAGCAATTCTGGCAGACAATTAAAAAAAATCTGCACAAAAAATCTTTGCCGAAATCAGCCGGCAAGAAAAGTGATGCATTACCTCCTCTCTATTCCTGATCAACATGAGTTGTGATGGTCCGTAAATTTTTTAGCTGAGTAATTACATTTGTTGTTTATTTGTGTGGCCGCAGTCAGGTGAGGATTTCGATGTGGTCCCGGTCAAGATATTCGAGCAGGGCCTTGCCACCCCGACGGATATGCTTTCTCACCAGTCTTTCCACCGCGTCTTCGCGGCCTTCTTCCATGATGGTCAGCATCTGGCCGTGGTCTTCTATCTGTATTCCAGGCATGGAGGGAATGCGCAGCAGCATCCGCCGGTAACGCAGAAAATTATCCCGTAACGATTCAATAATACGGCAGAGACGCTGGTTGCCGCTGCCTTTATAAAGAACATCATGAAAGTCCGAGGAATTGCGAAAAAACTTATCCATTTCTCCGGTTTTCATAAAATAAGCTGCTTTATCGTTGATTTTTTTTAACTGTTCAATGGTACGGCTGTCTTTCCTGGTGGTGGCCAGGCGGGCGGCATAGCCTTCCAGAATACTGCGAACTTCGATAATTTCCTGTAAATCTTCCCGGGTCAGGGCCCGGACAAGATAACCGACCTTGCGTTTCTGTTCCAGAAATCCTTCCTGCTCCAGCAGTTGCAAAGCTTCCCTGGCCGGGGTGCGGCTGACCCCGTGAGCCCGAGCAATTTCCTCTTCTTTAAGCACCTGGTTGGGCTTGATTTTCAGATTGAGAATCTGCCGTTTCAGGGTGCCGTAAATAATATCTTTCTTATTGCGACTCATTTCAGATATTGCCTGGCAATGGTGGTTTGCAGAACCTCATGGGTGCCGCCGCCGTTGAGCAGAAAACGATTGTCGCGATAATAGCGCTGGACGGCGTATTCCATCGAATAGCCGTAAGCTCCATGAATCCGCATGGCTTCATCTGCCGTTTTGCAGGCGGCTTCGACGGTGAAATATTTGGCCATCGAGGCCTCGTTCAGGCATGATTTTCCCTGATCAATCAGTCCGGTGACTTTATCAACCATCAGCTGGCCGGCTTCCAGGCCGACTGCCATATTGGCTATTTTTGCCTGGATAAGCTGGTTATGACCGATGGGTTTGCCAAACTGGACCCGTTCCTTACAGTATTTGATTGAATCATCCATTGCCGCCCGGTGCAGGCCAAGAGCCAGGGCGGCGGTCATGATCCGTATTTCGGCCAGGATGGTCAGCAGAACCTTGAGCCCCTTACCTTCCTCGCCCAAGCGATATTCACGGGGGATATGGCAGTCGTTGAAATAGATTTCCGATAGACTGGAGCTGCGGGTTCCCAGGCAGTCAAACTTGCGGCTGTGGGAAAAACCGGGGGTGTCGCTGGG
>DQWO01000112.1 GCA_011042595.1 Pseudomonadota bacterium | reverse complement strand
TTCCTGCAGTTTTTGCTGGTCAATATTCATGCCGGTGACGGCCCGGATGATTTCCACCAACTTATCCCAGGGGTAGAGATCACGATAAAAGCGGCAGAGAATCAGGGTGTCAAAAATGGTGAGCCGGTTTTCAAAGTCAAGGAAGAGTTCTGCTTTGCCGTCCGTCTGGTCCGGATCGATCATGCCGCTCAGTTCAGCCTTGTAAAAAGTTGAGCGCAGGTGGCAGGCTCCCCGGTCGGAAGTTGCATAGCCTAATCCCATACCTTTCAGTATCCGGGGATCATAGCCGGCCGGTTCCATTCCCTTGACCTGGACGGCAAGATCTTCAAGATTCCAGGTTTTCGCGGCTGTCCGGATGCCTTCGGCCAGGATGGCACCGATACCGGTTCTGCCGGCAATTTCAGCCAGTAAAGTTGCAATGGCATCAACGTTGCTGTAATCAATGGGGTAGTTAAGACGACCATGTTTAACTGCTTCTATCGTAAAAGCACAGAGATTGCCGGCAGTGATGGTGTCCATCCCCAGCCGGTCGCACAAGTCATTAAGGTAAGCGATTTCCTCAATGCTGTCTATCTGGCAGAGGCCGCCGAAGGCATAGATGGTTTCGTACTCCGGGCCTTCGATTTTAAGACCGGCATGTCGTCCCTGGGTGATGGTCGTCTGCCGGCCGCAGGCCATAAAACATTTCAGGCAGGCATGGGGTTTAACCAGACAGCGTTCATGCAGTGCCTCAGCACTGATTTTTGGCCACTGTTCATAGGTTCCCCGGGACCAGTAGCGGGTCGGAAATGCCCCGGCTTCATTCATGATTTTGACCATCATCGGGGTGCCCATCTTTTTATAGGCCAAGACCCCTGGATTATCCCGATTGTCTCGAGCCAGTTCTTTTGCCAGGGAGGCAACCATTTTGGGATTATTAAGAGGCCGCTTCTGATCGCCCTCAAACAGGATGCCTTTGAGTTTCTTGGATCCCATGACGGCGCCAAGGCCGGTGCGGCCGGCTGAACGCCAGTAATCATTTTCAATCACCGCGAAACGAACAAGGTTTTCACCCGCCGGGCCGATTACTACTGCCCCGGTTTTTTTGCCGGTTTTTTCCCGGTCGGCAAAACGTTTGTGCAACATATCTTCGGTTTTATACGTGTCCAGGCCCCAAATGTTGTCCGCGGAATGGAAATCAGCTCCGTCAGGATGAACTTTTATGATGAGAGGCTTCTCGCTTTGGCCGCTGATGACCAGGGCGTCAAAACCACAGGCATCAATGGCTTCGGGAACTCTTCCGCCGGCATAGGACTCACTGTAGATGCCGGTTTGGGGTGATTTGCTGAAGACACCATAACGGCAGGAGCCCCAGACCCGGCTGCCGGTGACCGGACCGGTGGCAAATATGAGTCGATTTTCCGGGGTCAGGGGGTCAACTCCAGGTGGATTGAGTTTATACAAGAGATAAGATGCCAGTCCCTTGCCGCCAAGATAGCGCTGCAGGATATCTTCAGCGATTGGTTCAATGCTGATGTGCTGGCTGGTCAGGTCAATGTAGAGGATGCGACCATAAAAGCCGTTCATCGGATTGCTTCTCCCCGGTCGGAATGGAAATCAGGCTAGAATGTTGGTGGTGAAATTACCCATATCAGGATGGTATCAATACTGCCTTTATTGTGGTATCCGTGTTGTCGTGATGATTGGAAATAAAAAGAATCACCGCTTTCCAGCTCGTACACTTGATTGTCAACCGTTAACTCCAGGGTGCCTTCCAGGACGATGCCCAGTTCCTCACCCTGGTGGCTGTAAACTCCCTCACTGCCGCTGCCCGGTTTGACAATTTTATAGAGTGGCTGCATGGTCTTCCGTTTGACGTTGCGGGTCAGCAGCTCACTGTATACTTCGGTGTGGGGAAACTTGAATTGTATCCGGTCTTTTTTGCGGGTTACCACCTGGTCCTGCCCACTGTCTTCATCCCTGATCAGATCGATAATGCTGACTTCCAGGGCATTGGCAATTTTTTTCAAGGTGGCTATGGATGGACTGGCCAGACTGCGTTCAACCTGGGAAAGAAAGACATCACTGCAGCCGGCACCGGCGGCAACCTGTTTCAAAGTCAATTGTTTGGCGGTACGCAACGCCTTGACCCGCTTGCCGATATTTTCCATGATGAACCGTAGTGGTTATTGAGTTGTTTATTAAATTAACTAATACTTTATAAAGTAATACTTCATAAAACATAATTATAGTTGCTGTCAATAGAAAATGTATGCTTCGGGGTTGAAAATGTGACCACAGTCACGTAAATAAATGGATAAAAATTTTAATATTTAGAATATCTCTAATGATATCAGTATAATAGTTATAGTGAGGTTCATGCTGTGCATGGATATAAGGATTGACAAAAAAGCAGTATTTGGGTAGTTATGAGCGCATGTATCCGGTTATTGACAGGGAAAAATGCTCCGGCTGTGGCACGTGTGTGGATGTCTGTCCTTCAGATGTTTTTGTCCTCTTGGACGAGATGCCACAGGTTGTTGCTCCCGAGGAATGTATTGAATGCAGTGCCTGTGTGGATAACTGCCCCAGCGAAGCAGTGATTCTGCACGACTGAAGGGAAGTCATCTTGACTGAAACCCGGGAGAATCTCGTCTTGTTTATCGCCAGCGGTGCCTATGCCGGGGCGGTTCCGGTGGCTCCCGGAACTTTCGGTACCTTAATGGCATTGCCTTTGTGGTGGTTTTTCAACCAGCTGCCGGCGGGGTTGTACCTGGTTTTCCTATTATTGTTGATTTTGGTGGCCTTCTGGTCTGCTGGTGAAGCCGAGAGAATTTTACACCAGGTCGATAGCGGCGTAATTGTCATCGATGAAATTGTTGGCTTTCTATTGACCACCGTCTTGATTTCTTTTTCCTGGCCTCGTTTCATCGCTGCTTTTTTATTATTTCGTTTTTTTGATATCCTTAAGCCTTTTCCCGTTAACTGGTGCGATAAAAACCTGCACGGTGGCATCGGGGTAGTGGTTGATGATTTGGTGGCCGGGATCATGGCTTATATTGTTCTACGTTTATTGCTCGTGATTGGCTTGTGACATGCCTGAATATAAACTATCTACGTTGCTGCTGCCGCTTTCTTTATGGCTGGCGGTGGCGGAATCCTGTACCGGCGGTTTGATTGCCCACCGGATTACCAATGTTCCCGGCAGTTCCGTTTATTTTGACCGGGGACTGGTGACCTATAGCAATCAGGCCAAAGAG
>DQWO01000075.1 GCA_011042595.1 Pseudomonadota bacterium | reverse complement strand
CACCGCCACTCCGGCAGCCAGGTTGGCAACTCCGGCAGCTTCCGCCAGCGAAACCCCCGGAACCAGAGCCGCTGCCGTCGCCAGGGCAATGACCGTATCACCCGCTCCCGTCACATCAAAAACTTCCTTGGCCAAGGTTGGCAACAACAGCATATCACCGGCAGGCGGGAAAATTGCCATCCCCTCTTCTCCCCGGGTAACGATAACACTAGTGCTGCGAAACCGTTGTTTAATGAAAATTCCTGATTTTTTGACCGCCGCCGGCGTATCCAGAGAAAATCCGCAGGCTTGTGAAGCTTCCATGGTATTGGGGGTAATCAGATCCAGGTCATGATAAAAAGGAAAATTTTTCACCTTGGGATCCACCGCCAGGAAAACTCCTGCCGCCTGACATCCTTCAACCAGATCATCAAAAACAGGTTTATTGATAACTCCTTTCCCGTAATCGGAGACAATTACCCCATCCACATCCACCAACAACCCCCGAATATATTCCTGCAGCCGGCCAATGGTTACTCCATCAAGAGGATCCAGGGTTTCACGATCAAAGCGAACCACCTGCTGGTGCTGGGCAACCACTCTGGTCTTTACACTGGTCCGGCGCTGATCATCCCTGACCAGATAGCTGTCCGAGCAATCCATTGCCGACAGCATTGAAGCCAGGACTTCTCCCTCATGATCACGGCCAATAGCCGAAACAATTTCCGCTCGGACACCTATGGCTGCCAGATTGCGCACCACATTTGCCGCCCCGCCCGGCAGACTCTGTTCGTTTTGAACCTGAACCACCGGCACCGGGGCTTCGGGAGAAATACGCTCGACGGCACCACGGATAAACTGATCCACCATGACATCGCCAATGACCATGATATGCCGATCGGCCATTCCGGCAATGATTTCTTCCAACCGCTGTCGGGAAAACATTTTCACCTCTGCATTACCCACTTACTCAACTTTCCGACTTGCATTGCCAGAAATTTATTAACTCAACTTTCTGAGTTGTGTTACCAGAATACGTAATCAGGATGTTTGGGCTTGGCTTATAGCGGCATTGGACGCCGAACGAATCACCACGACGGTGATTCGCGGCGAACACCTCGGAGCTGCACACGATGTGCAGCGAGAATGAGCGAAAGCCATGCCGAAATATCCTGATAATATGATTTATTTCAGCTGTTTTTCATAACTCAGAAAGTTGAATTATTAACAAAACTTTTTCACATTTGGCACCTAGCGATAACCAAACCGTTCCAAAGCCGCCGGATCTTTAGTCCAGTTCTTTTCCACCGATACCCACAATTCCAGGAAAACCGGGATCCCGACCAATGCCTCAATTTCTTTACGGGCCGCCGTACCGATAGCCTTCAACATCCGTCCCTGGCGACCGATAATAATCCCCTTCTGCGATGGCTGCTCCACAAAAATCGTCACCCCGATTGACAATCTGGTTTCCCGGTCATGAAAATAGTCAATCATCGCCGCGGTTGAATAGGGCACCTCATGATGGGTAAACTGAAAAATCTTCTCCCGCACCACCTCCTGAACCCAAAAGCGCTCGCTGATTTCAGTATTGACATCTTGCGGGAAAAGAGGCGGCGACTCAGGAAGAAACTGGCACAGTTTCTCAACCAGCGGTTCAACCCCTTCCCCGGTCAAAGCGGAAATTGAGTGGATTGAACTCTTTTGATCAGGAAGATATTTGGCCAGCTGCTGAACTAATTGCAAGTCATCAACCTGCCGGTCAACCAGGTCAATTTTGTTGATGACCGGAATAAACTCCCGCTTTTCCCGCACCAGGATGGTCAGCAGATCGTTTTCTCCGGGGCTTAAAGTCTTCTGATCGGCCGAAAATAAAAAGAGGCTCACATCCACATCCCGCAGGACACTCATGGTACAGTCCATCAAGGCTTGGTTCAGTGAACCTCGCGGCCGATGAATCCCCGGCGTATCAACCAGAATCAACTGCTCATTTTCACGATTTTTAATCCCGACAATCCGGTTCCTGGTAGTTTGCGGTTTCGCCGTTACTATGGCAATCTTCTCCCCCAGAACCTGGTTGAGGAAGGTGGATTTACCCACATTTGGACGGCCAAAGATTCCCACATAGCCACAATGAAATACTGTCATATCAGCTTATGTTCCCAGCTCCCAGCTATTGAGATATTTTTCCTGCTCCGGCGTCAGGGTATCAATTCCAATCCCCATGGCTGCCAGTTTTAAGGCCGCGATGCGCAGGTCAATTTCCCGGGGAACCGCATAAACCTTCTGCCGCAGGGTTTTAGCTTCTTGAACCATATATTCGGCCGACAGGGCCTGGTTGGCAAAGCTCATGTCCATAACACTCGCGGGGTGTCCTTCAGCCGCTGCCAGGTTTACCAGCCGGCCTTCACCCAGAACATTAATCCGGCGCCCATCCTCTAAAGTGAATTCTTCAACAAATTCACGGATATTTCGTCGGTTTGTGGCCATCTCAGCCAGGGCATCCAAATTAATTTCCACATCAAAATGACCGGAATTGGCAACAATCGCTCCATCCTTCATCACCGCAAAATGATGACGGTCAATAACATGCATATCACCGGTAACCGTACAGAAGAAATCACCGATTTCAGCCGCCTGCAGCAACGGCATAACCCTGAATCCATCCATAACTGCTTCCAGGGCCGCCAAGTGATCAACCTCGGTAACCACCACATTAGCCCCCATACCCTTGGCCCGCATGGCCAGGCCTTTGCCGCACCAGCCATAGCCACTAACCACAAACGTGGTACCAGCCAGCAGGCGGTTGGTGGCCCTGATGATTCCATCCAGAGTGCTTTGTCCGGTTCCATAACGATTATCAAAAAAATGCTTGGTACTGGCATCATTGACCGCAACCACCGGAAAACGCAAAACCCCGTCATGCTCCATACTTTTGAGCCTGATCACCCCGGTAGTTGTTTCTTCCGTCCCCCCAATAACCCCGGAGATCAACCGCTGCCGCTCATCCCCAGACAGTTTTTGAGCCCAGGTTCTAACTACCGGATTAACCTCCGTCAGTTTATCCAGGGCAATGAAATGGAGGGATGAAACCAAGTCAGCCCCGTCATCCATGGTAATGGCGGGTAAATGTTCCAAGGCCGCCCGGAGATGTTCATAATAGGTAACGTTATCTTCACCTTTAATGGCATAAACCGGAATCTGATGATCGGCCACCAAGGCCGCAGCCACATCATCCTGGGTACTCAAGGGATTTGACGCACACAAAACCAGAT
>DQWO01000113.1 GCA_011042595.1 Pseudomonadota bacterium | reverse complement strand
GTTATTAGATGGTGAGCACCAGCTTGATGGACTTCTTTGCCCCGGCCATGTGGCAACGATTGTCGGCCGGAAGGCATTTGAGCCGGTGGCGGCCGATTATAATCTGCCTTGTGTCATCAGTGGTTTTGAACCGGTGGATATCATGCAGGCACTGGTGCAGTTAACACAATTGGTTGTCCGTCAAGAGGCGAAGGTAGTCAACGCCTATCCCCGGGCGGTAGCCGAACATGGTAATATATCAGCCTGGCAGGTAGTAAATAAGGTTTTTCAGCCGGTTGATGCTGATTGGCGGGGAATGGGTACGGTAAAAAACAGTGGTTTGGCAATTCGGGATGCCTATGCCCATTTCGATGCCAGCCAACGCCTTGATCTTGAGGTTGAAACATTTCACCTGCCGCCGTCCGGCTGTCGTTGTGGTGATGTTATCTGCGGTCGCTGCCAGCCGCTTGATTGCGCTCATTTTGGTGATAGTTGTACGCCACAGAATCCTCTGGGACCTTGCATGGTTTCCTCAGAGGGGAGCTGTGCCGCTTATTATCGCTATGGCGAACATTGAAGGAGTCGTAGCAGTATGTACGAGGAATGAAAAATATGGACTGTATTACTCTCGATCATGGAAGTGGTGGTCTTGCTGCCCGTGAATTGGTTCAGGAGGTATTCCTCTCCCGGCTTAACAATCCCTTGCTGGCCCCTTTGGAAGATAGCGCGGTTTTGCCTGTTGCCGCCGGGAGGCTGGCATTTACCACCGATTCTTATGTTGTTGATCCACTCTTTTTCCCCGGGGGGGATATTGGCGCTCTGGCAATCAACGGAACGGTCAATGATCTTGCCATGCGGGGGGCAACACCGTTGGGCCTGAGCTTGGGGTTGATCATTGAAGAAGGCCTGCCGCTTGCGGTTCTTGAACGGGTTGCTGATTCCCTGGCTACGGCAGCCAAAAAAGCTGGGGTGATGGTGGTGACCGGGGATACCAAGGTAGTTCCCCGGGGGGCGGCAGACAAGTTGTTTATTAATACTGCCGGGGTCGGGTCGATTGCTACCGGCATTGAAATCAGCCCTCTGCAGGTGCAGGTTGGTGATGGCATTATTTTGTCGGGGACCATGGCTGATCATGGAATAACAGTGCTGGCTGAGCGGGAAAATTTGGGTTTCAGTGACCGGCTTCAGAGTGATACTGCTGCCCTTAATCGCCTGGTGCTCAGTTTGCTTGACTGTTTCCCCGCTGATATCCATGCGCTACGGGATCCGACCCGGGGAGGGGTGGCTACAACATTGTGTGAGATAGCCCTGGCGGCCGGGACCTCTATGGAAATCAAGGAGGAGGATATTCCCCTCGATCGGACAGTCTCTACTGTCTGTGAAATATTAGGTATCGATCCCTTTTTTCTTGCCAACGAGGGAAAATGTTTGCTGTTTGTCGCTCCGGCGGTTGAAGCCGCAGTGCTGGCTGAACTGTATCGTCATCCCGAAGGAGAGCGGGCGAAACTCATTGGCCGGGTGACTGGTCATGATGCGGGGAGAGTTGTCCTCCATACTGTGGTTGGCGGCCAGCGCCTTATGACCCCATTGACGGGTGATCCTCTGCCGCGCATATGCTGAGAAGCAGTGATGTTTTGAGCTTGATCCGAGGCGTCCGCATGAATCACCAATGGGGGACAGTTTTGAAAACTGTCCCCACCCAGGCGGCTAACGCGGGCCTAACGCCCGTAACTCAAATTAAGGTATCAGGATGTTCCGGCATGGCTTTCGCTCATTCTCGCGGCACATCGTGTGCCGCGAATCACCGTCGTGGTGATTCGTTCGGCACCCAATGCTGCTCTATGAGCCAAGCCCGGACATTTATGCTAATTGCTTCATAAAAATGAAATATGGATATAAATGGGGTGAATAATATCAATACGTTACAGTCAGTTACCCAAAAGCGTGAAAAAATTGGCGTTTTAGGGGTTGGCAACTTGCTTTTGAGTGATGAAGGGGTGGGTGTCCACCTGATTCGCTACCTTGAACAGCATTATATTATGCCTGCCGAGGTTGAGCTTTATGATGGTGGTACTGCCGGTTTGTATCTTTCCACTTTTGTCGAGACCTGTCGGGTGTTGATAGTTGTTGACGCCCTGGCGATTGTGGCGCAGCCAGGGACAATCAGGATCTATTACGATGATGAAGTAAAAGCCGGTCTGCTCCAGACAAATTTATCACCGCACCAGGTGGGTTTTCTCGAAACCATTGAATTATGCCGTTTGCAGGACCGGGAGCCGGAACAGTTAGTGGTGATTGGCATTTGCCCGGCAAACATAGATGCCGGGGTGGAACTCTCAACAGAAATCAGGGAGATGCTTCCCTTGCTTGCGGCTGAAGTTATGAAACAGTTGTCGCGCTTTGGGATTACGGTCGCTTCACGGGAAGAGGTATCCGATGCATGAGTTGTCTCTTGCTCAGGGCTTGATTGACCAGCTGGTCCAACTGGCGGCTGAAAATAATGCCAGCCGGGTAGTAATGGTCCGGGTACGGATCGGTCCTTTGGCTGGGGTGGTTGTTGATTCATTTCGTTTTGGCTTTGATGCCATCAAAGATATGTTTTCTGTTACCCGTGAGGCAGTGCTTGAGTTGGATTGCCCACCGGCCGGCTACCGTTGTCTGTCTTGTGGCCGGGTGGATGATTACTGCCGGTCGGTGGATGTTCCCTGTCCCGGTTGTGGTGAAAAAGGAAAACCGTTTCCGGTTGGTGATGATGATCTGATTTTGCTGCAGGTTGAATTGGAAGAAGAAGATGATGAGAGCATTTCCTGCTCTGCGTGAAAGGGGGAGAATCCATGTGTGATCAGTGTGGTTGCAATACTCAAGACGAGGGTGAAAATCTGTTGCCGGAGAAGAATAAAACAATAATCTTGACGGTCAACCAGCGGCTCCTGGCTGCCAATGATGAACAGGCGGTAATCAATCGTCGTCATGCTGAAAATCATGGAGCAGTAGTGATAAACCTGATCAGTGGTCCGGGAGCTGGTAAAACCACCCTGCTGGAAAAAACCATTGATGTTTTGGACAAGGGCTTGAGAATTGGGGTGCTGGAGGGAGATATTGAGACCGAACGGGATGCTGATCGCATCCGCGCCCATGGTATTCCGGTGGTTCCACTTACCACCGGTGGTGCCTGCCACCTCGATGCGCCACTTGTTCACCGCGGGTTGCAGCAGCTGGAAGATTTGGCAGGTAAGGATGGTCTCGATATCGTCTTTATCGAAAATGTCGGCAATCTGGTTTGTCCGGCAACCTTTGATC
>DQWO01000336.1 GCA_011042595.1 Pseudomonadota bacterium | reverse complement strand
TGAAAGCCGGATAGTAGTTGGCCGGCAACATTTCCCCGTGGGTGTAGACATCGACGCCGGTACCCGCGGTCTGCTTAAGCAGTTCTTCCATATCTTTCAGATCATGGCCACTGATCAAAATGCCGGGATTGCCGCGAACGCCGAGATTAACCTCGGTGATTTCCGGGTGTCCATAGGTGGTGGTGTTGGCTTTGTCCAGCAGGGCCATGGTGTTGACCGCTGTTTCCCCGGCTTTCATCACCAGCCCGACCATTTCATCTACTGACAAGTCTTTGGTGGTGGAGGCCATGGCTTCCATGATGAACTGATAAATATCGTCCTGCTCAAATCCCAGGATGGCGGCATGATCAGCATAGGCGGCGACACCCTTGAGGCCGATGATCAACAGCTCCCGTAAAGATCTCACATCCTCATTTTCAGTGGCCAGAACGCCGACTGATTTGGCTTTTTCGGCAAATTCAGCTGGATTATCGGAAAACCAGGTGGCCGCATCCGGCAAATCTTCGGCAAAATCTTTACCGTTCTTTTCTGTATACGCCGCCAGAAATTTGTCCCGCAACTGGTTCCGGCGCTCCAGGCCCTCTTTAATCATGGACACGAAACGATCATCGTCCCAGCCGGCGTTGGTAATGGTGGAAAATAAAGCTTTAGCCGTAAACAGGCTGGTTTTCTTATCCAAGACATTAAATTCTTTCAGCTTGTCGCCGTAGACGGCGATTCCTTTTAATACATGGATTAAAAGGTCCTGCAGATTCGCGGTCTCTTCCGGTTTGCCACAGACGCCCTTGATGGTGCATCCCTGATTTTTAGCGGTTTCCTGACATTGAAAACAAAACATGGTAGTCTCCTTCTTAAGTGAGGGTTAACCTATTTCTTGATTAATTTAATCTTGATTTATCGCTTCGTCAAGTTTTCATCCATGACTTAAGTCAAGAGAAGCTATTTTTTTAAAAATTATTTTATCGGCAGCAGATTTGTCGGCTCCAGGTGTTTCAGCACTTCGCCGAATCGTTCGCCATACTGATTATGCTGCTGGAAGATATCCAGGCATTTTTTAGCCATAGTCAGAGTTTCTCTGGCTGAGTAGATGCCGGGCAACTCTTGTCCCAGCTGGGGATGGCGGCCCAGTTTTCCACCCACCAGGAGGCGAAATCCTCGAGTGGATTCAATGATGGTTTCCGTGGGACAAACGACAATGCAGCGACCGCAGGAAAGACAGGGTGGGGTGGATAATGTCGGGCTCAGACCATCTTTGCCGAGGGTGATTGCCTGATCAGGACAGTTCTCCACACAAATGCCACAGCCGCTGCATGCTTCTTCGCTGATTCGGGGTTGGGAAACGCCGATAATTCCCAGGTCGGCAATTTGTGGCCGGGAACAGGCATTGGGACAGCCGGCGATAACGATGCTGAACTGGTGATGAAATTTTGGTGGTCCTGTGACTTTTTTCCGGAAAAAGGTGGGTAGATCGCGGCTGGTCAGCAGGGTTTCCAGCTGTTCAATCAGTTGATAGTCGTCAATGAGGTTGTTGGGGCAGCCATCGCTGCCCAGGCAGGTTTCAAGGCTGTATCCCGGTAGTGATTCCCGGGATGTTTTCTGTTTGGCAAAGAATTTCTCCCGGCAGTCAAGCAGATGCTTAACCGTAACCAGCAAGGCTCCCTGAGAAGAGGCTTCTGCCTCAACCATGGTGCGGATCTTTTTGCGGATGAAAGAAGGACTGCGGGATAATTTTTTTTCTGCTTCAGGCTGCCATTCCATTAATGTTCCTCCATTGATTAATGGAGCACTTTTAGAATGGCAGCCATAAAAAGTCTTTGACTTACATCAAAGTGCTGCGGAATTTGTGTTTGGTTCCGGCTATGCCGGTTTAGGTTTGCGCGAGGTATTTCTGGTCGCTTTCCACGTAGTGGCCGATCAGCATGATCAGGCGGGCGTAAAAGGGAACCATCTCCTGTTTTAAGAATGACTGTGCCAGTTGGGGAATCCAATTGACCAGATGCTTTTCCAGAAAATCAGCTTGGAGCTCAACCTTTTTCTGGCTGCAGAGAAAATGCATGAATTCCAGTTCGGTAGCTAGATGGTCAGGCATGTCGCGATCGCTTAAGGTAATTCCCTGCTGGCCGTAGAGTGATTCGAGATCGGCGAGGAAAGTGGCGGTTTTATCCGCTTCAGCTACTGGCATGGTGTTGACTGATTCGTAAAGGGAAAGCGATGGCTTGTTGACTGTTAGGTCAAAATGAGTGGTATAAACAACCTGAAGTTTTTCCAAATCCTCAAAAGTACTTAGTTCTTTTTCCAGAATGGATAATTTCCCGGTGAATGCCTGGCATGCAGACGGCATTTTTTGAAGCTGGGTGGCGATTTCCGTGAAAAAAATTCCGCTGCTGAGTGTCTCAGCAGTCTGTCCCATCGGGTAGTCGATGGCCAGGGAAAGGTATTTATAGATGGAGCTCCTGGCGATATTCTGATCGTTGGTCATGTGAAATCTCCTTGTTTTGCAACCAGACATTGCAGGGGCAGGCCTTTTGTCGCCTGCCCCTGTGGTTATTTTATATCTTCCAGGTGGGATAGGCGCACAACACATCCATCAATTTGGACTCCTGCTTGCCGCGTTCTTTTTCCATGGTGGTTTTAACCTGGTTGATCACCGGGCTGAACTGTTTTTTAAGGTATGCGTCATCTTCGCGCGGTCCTTTCGCATCTCCCTGGCTGTCGATGGCCTGCGGGCCAAATACCGGTGGAATATAGAAAATCTGCGGTTTGGTGCCAAATTCTGGGTGCAGGGGTACTGCCACCTTGAACTTTTTTACCAATTGGTACACTGGGCTTTCAGGATCATCGAGATCACCGAAGAAGCGGGCCTTGCCGGGACAGTTCTGGACGCAGATGGGCGGCATGCCTTTTTCCACCCGGGGATAGCAGAGGATGCACTTTTCCGCTTTGCCGGTATTTTTGTTGATAAATATGCGTTTATATGGACAGGCCTCAACGCAGTCCTCAGCCCCCTGGCAAAGTTCTGAATCAATGAGCACGGTGCCATCAGCCCGTTTATAAATTGCTTTTTCCGGGCAGGCGGGTATGCATTTAGGATCTTCGCAGTGCATACAGCCAACCGGCAGGTAGTAGAACCAGGCATCATTGACGTTTTTTCCCTGGCCGATGTCCTCATCCCAGTTGGGGCCGCCTTTCATTGGGGCCATGAGCTTTGGCATGCCTTTGCCGGGGTTGTTCTGCAGCTTCTGATAATCAAATCTGGGCACCGTTTCGTAATCACTTTTGGCCATCGGTTGCCCTTTGATAGACTT
>DQWO01000076.1 GCA_011042595.1 Pseudomonadota bacterium | reverse complement strand
GGAGAATGGACAATCACTAAAGATGAAATTATCAATGCAAGTTCCACGAATGCCACCTCCCCGGCAATAGAAAACACCACCGGCGAGAAGATGGCTTCGGCTGCGGGAACAAAAAACACTGTTATCCAACCACCGGCAACAGAAACAACCCTGAGCACCGATGAAATCCAGCAGGTGGTGGAAAAAGCGCTGGACCGTAAACTGGAACCGATCTACCGGATGCTGGCTGAGGCCCGGGAACATAAACCAACCATTGCTGATGTTGTCGGTGGCATCGGCTATATCATCGGGCTGGTGGGACTGGCGGCGTACTTACATGCCCGCCGCCAACAAAAGTAAGGCTGCCTTGAAAATGGCCTTTTTGCCCGATTACGGCGTTAGGCTCAGATTATAATCCTCAACATAGAGTATCTATGCCTGCGGTTATAATATTCGCCTGCCTTGTACTCAGACAAAAATTCTCATTTTGCAAGACAGCCTTAGATTCATAAAAAAACAACCTTTAGCCTTTAGCCTTTAGCCTTGTATTTATCATGATCCAGGAATCATTCGCCGCCGGCAACTCACCCATCCACCGTTTGAACCCGACATTACGGGTTGTTGCCGCCGCGGCCTATTCTTTTATCGTCGCCCTTGCCCACGGCCTGCCGACCCTGCTGACGTCTCTGGCTATATCCATAATTCTGCTATTTTTCGCCCGTTTAAATCTTAAAAAAGTTTTCCAGCGGTTCACCGTTGTCTTAGGTTTCCTCCTGTTGATCTGGGTCATTCTACCCTGGACGTATAAGGGAGAGATATGGTTCCACCTTGGACCATTGGCCATTACCCGGCCCGGGGTCCTGCTGTGCCTGGAGATCAGTTTAAAATCCATCGCTATTCTCCTGGCCATGATCACTCTGGTTTCCACCATGACCACCGCCAGGATGGGTCACACCCTCAATCGTCTGCACCTGCCTGACAAGCTAGTCTACCTGATACTCATTACTTATCGCTATATTTTTGTCATTGAGCAGGAATATCAGCGTTTGATGAGGGCTGCCCGAATTCGCAATTTTCGCCCGGGGTCCAACCTGCACACCTACCGCACCTATGCCTACCTATTGGGAATGCTCTTTGTCCGTTCTGCCGAACGGGCTAAAAGGGTACATCTGGCTATGGTCTGCAGGGGCTTCAGCGGCAAATTTTATTCTTTACAGGAAAATACCCGGGGATATCAGAATTGGGTTTTTGCCCTGCTGATGTCACTATCGCTGCTTGGCCTGGCCATCCTTGAGATCAGTACCCCGGCCATACTGATATAACCCTGCAGGAAAGGAAAAAAATGCCTGATATCCCCCTGTTTACCTTAACCAACCTCAATTTCAACTATCCCGGCCGGGAACCGGTCATCAAAAATCTGCAGCTGCAATTTTACCCGGGTGAGCGCATCGGCCTGGTAGCACCAAACGGCAGCGGCAAAACCACCCTTTTCCACCTGATTATGGGCTTGCTGAAACCTACTTCCGGCAGCATCGAATTTCTGGGACGACCAGCGGTCAGTGAGGAAGATTTTGCGGCTGTACGACAGAAAATAGGCCTGTTGTTCCAGGATGCCGACGATCAGCTGTTCAGCCCCACCGTGATTGAAGATGTAGCTTTCGGACCATTAAATCTTGGCTGTTCACGGGAAGAAGCCCGGGAAATTTCCCTGAAGACCCTGGAGTTCCTGGGTCTGAGTGACTTTGCCGACCGGGTCACCTTCAAATTATCGGGCGGGGAGAAAAAACTGGTTTCCCTGGCTACGGTACTGGCGATGAAACCGGAAGTCCTGCTCCTTGACGAACCCACCGCCGGTCTTGACCGAAAAACCAAGACCAGGTTGATAGAAATATTAAACGGTCTGGAACTTTCCTATATTATCATTTCCCATGAATTTGATTTTCTCAAGGAAATCGCTCACCATATATATACCATGGAAGATGGCAAAATTACCCTGGATGAAGAGTTGTATATTCATCATCATGAACATGCCCACCGAGTTGGCGCCCAGCCCCATAAGCATATTTAGTTTCCATCCGGAAACTGATGTTTCCGGATAGGCTGCTAGCTATCAGCCTTCAGCTGTCAGCTTAACCAGCTATTTTCCCAATATTTTACTGAAAGCTGACTGCTGATCGCTGAAAGCGTTCATCGGGAAATGAATGTTTCCGGATGAACACTATTTAATTTTGAGGCCTAACAGCTTCCCTCACCTGGCAATGATTAACCAGGGTACCGATATTTTCGATCGTGATGCTGACCTGATCCCCATCCTTGAGATAGATGGAAGGTTCCCGAAAAACGCCAACCCCCGACGGCGTCCCGGTCAGAATCACATCACCGGGGAAAAGAGTGAAGTGCCGGGAAAGGAAACTGACCAGGAAGGCGACAGAAAAAATCATCCGGCCAGTGTTGCTGCTCTGCATGGTCACCCCGTTCACCCGGCAACTGATATCCAGGTTCTGGGGCTCGGGAACATCATCAGCGGTTACAATCCATGGCCCCAGGGGGCAAAAAGTATCCAGTGATTTTCCTCGAATCCACTGCCCGTCCCCAAATTGCAGATCCCGGGCACTGACATCGTTGGCGCAAGTATAGCCAAAAATCGCCTCACCGGCTTCAGACTCAAGACAGCACGAAAGCCTTTTGCCGATAATAACTGCCAACTCCGCTTCAAAATCCACTTTTTTGGTCACGGCGGCATCCCAGCAGATCGGCTGCTGATGGGCAGTCAGGCTATTGGGAAACTTGGCAAAAACCAGGGGGTTTTTCGGCAATTCTGCTTTGCCTTCCTCGGCATGATCCTGGTAGTTGAGACCAATAGCAATGATTTTTGACGGCCGGCTGACCGCCGGAGCCAAAGTCATCTTCTCTAGGCCCAAGACCCGATCATCTATCAGCGGCCGCTGGCCACTGCAGATAAAATCAACCATATCCCCGGTAAAATCCAGTGGCCGCAGCTCGTTGTTCTCAACCAGTCCCAGACGAATATATTTTTCTTGATCATAAAATTGAGCTATTTTCATTACCGTCACCATCCTTTCAATCCATTAAAGACAACCATCAAACAATCGACGCTTCCCACTGCCAATTCACTGCCGGTTTGCAAACGGCCTATAAAGAGGATCACCCACCAACACCATACGCCAGGAGCGGAAGGGCACTGAAAGGGCAAAGCACTCAGCCAGAGAAAAACGGCCATCGAGCAACAGACTGAAAAAAAGCGAGGGCGGCGGAAAGGCCTGGACATAGGGCTCGGCTACCGGGCCGATGACGGCCGCCACCCCAT
>DQWO01000119.1 GCA_011042595.1 Pseudomonadota bacterium | reverse complement strand
GGCGAGAATTTGATGCCGTTATAGCTGGGTGGATTGTGGCTGGCAGTAATATTGATGCCGCCACCCCTTTTTTTATCGATGATTTCCCAGGCGATGACCGGGGTGGGGGTTTCCCGCTGGCACAAAAAGGCGGTAATTTGGTTGGCGGCCATGACTTTGGCGCACTCGGCGGCAAAATCTTCGCCCATAAAACGGCTGTCATAACCAATAACTATTCCCTGAGCGGCAACTTTCTGCTGCTGCAGATAGTCGGCAATGGCCTGGGCACAGATCTTCGCGTTGGCAAAGGTGAAATCCTGGTTCATGATCGCCCGCCAGCCGGAAGTGCCAAAGCTTATGGTTGTCATCTGTTACCTCCTGTTCATGGTGGTTTCTTGCCTTGTAAACCACATTATGGTATATAGCATCCCGTTTCGCAAGCGAAAAGTGATGGTTAGGTAAAAACTTCATTATGAAGTTTTTACTGTGCCATGGGTTTCGCGATTTTTTACCAAGATATGAGGTATTCCCATGTTTAGTACCGAGCAATTGATTAAAATGGCTTTAACGGAAGATTTGGCTACCGGCGATATTACTACCATGGCGACGGTGCCTTCGGGATCGATCTCCACGGCTACGGTTACTTTCAAGGAAAACGGGATTGTTGCCGGGCTTGATATATTCTCCCTGGTTTTTCGCAGCCTTGATGCGTCGCTGAAGGTGGAATTTCAAAGCCACGATGGTGCTGAAGTGGCGTCCGGGTCGCCGGTGGCTTTTGTCAGTGGTTCCAGCCTTTCACTCTTGATGGGGGAACGGGTGGCACTCAATTTCCTCCAGCATTTGAGTGGAATTGCCACTCTGACCCGCAGCTATGTCAGGGAACTGCCGGCAGATAGTCGGGCAAAGATTGTTGATACCCGTAAAACCACCCCCGGCTGGCGATCACTGGAAAAATACGCGGTTCAGGTGGGCGGCGGGAAAAATCACCGGATGGGGCTTTTTGACGGGGTATTGATCAAGGACAACCATATCAAGGCCACGGGATCGATCACTCACGCGGTACAGCAGGCCCGCCAGCTGGCTCCCCATACCCTGAAGATTGAGGTGGAGGTTGAAACCCTGGAACAGTTGCATGAAGCCTGTCAGGCCGGAGCGGACGTGGTGATGCTGGATAATATGGAGACCTCGCTGATGAAACAGGCAGTGGAGAAAACCCGGAAGTCTTTTTCTCATGTTCTGTTGGAAGCCTCAGGAGGAATTACCCGGAAACGTATTGCCGAAGTGGCGGCTACCGGGGTTGATTTTATTTCCGTGGGCGCATTGACTCATTCGGCCCGGGCTATTGATATCAGTATGAATATTATGCAGGAAAAGTGATCGATTGATAATTTCTGAGCAACAGTAAATAATGGGTTTTACTGTTGTTGTGTCTTCTTTTACCACAGAGCACACAGAGGTCACAGAGAACTCCCACACCTGTGAGCATCTTTACTCTCTGTGACCTCGAGTGAGCATCGCGAACGGGTGGTTAATAAGTATTGAGAAAAATAACAGGAACAATTACTTGTTTTCTGGATGTTGAGCTGCTTAAGAGGACTGGAGGTGCGGCTTCATGAATGACTCCGGGTGTTCCATGTCTGGTGAATCCTGTCCCATCGGTGGGCGGATTATCCAGCTGAAGTCAGTGGATTCCACTAATGATTATGCCTGGAATCTGGCGCTTGAAGGGGCGAAACATGGTCTGGTAGTAGTCGCCGACCAGCAGACTGGCGGTCGAGGCCGGTTGGGACGCTCCTGGTTGTCTCCTCCGGGAATGAATCTGGCCTTTTCGCTGGTATTGCGGCCATCTCTGCCGCCGCAGGATATTCCGCCATTATCCCTGGTTGCCGCGGTTGCCTTATTTTCCTGCCTGGAGACATACATTCCCCGGCTGTCAATCAAATGGCCTAATGATCTTTATTGTGGCGATCGTAAACTGGCTGGAATTTTATCCGAGATGAAATTGAAAGGTCGGGAGACGGATTTTGTTATCGTCGGCATCGGGGTGAATGTTAATACTATGGTGGATGACTGGCCGCTGGAATTACAGTCAACAGCCATCTCCATGCGTCAGGCGGTTGATAAAATTTTTGCTCTGCGCGAACTATTTCAGCAATTCCTGACCTCCTTTCAATCCTGGTATGAATACTATCTTAGCCATGGTTTTCATGGTTCTGTACAGCAAGTCCTGGAAAAAAATTCATACCTGTTCGGTAAACAGGTCACCATTGCCATCAATGGGCGGACCATTCAGGGGAGAGCCGGAAATGTTGATGAATATGGCCGGTTGCTTGTTTATGATCGACGGGAAGTCTGCTGGCCGGTGGTCGCCGGGGAGGCAACGATGATGGAAATGGGAGACCCTGAAAAAAGAGGAGATGATAATGATTCTGGTGGTTGATGTCGGTAACACCCATACCGTACTGGGGCTGTTTCAGGAGCGGGTTTTATTGGAAAGCTGGCGCATTGCCACCCATTTTTCCCGTACCGAAGATGAATATGGGATGACGCTCCATAACCTATTTTCCTTTAGTAAAATCAGGACGGATAAAATCAGGGGGATGATTATCTCTTGCGTTGTTCCACCAATGTTAAAGGTCATGGTGGGGATGGCTGAAAAATATTTTGGTTTGAAACCGCTGGTGGTGGGGCCGGGCATTAAAACCGGGTTACCCATCCTTTTGGATAATCCCCGGGAAGTTGGTGCTGATCGGGTGGTTAACTCAGTGGCGGCCTACAGCCACTACCGCCAGGCACTGGTGGTGATTGATTTTGGTACTGCCACCACCTTTGATTGTGTTTCCGCCCGGGGTGAATACTTGGGGGGGATTATAGCTCCCGGCTTGCAGATATCTATTGAAGCTCTGTTTCAAAAGGCTTCAAAATTGCCCCGGGTTGAATTGATCCGTCCCCCTCGTGTGGTGGGTAAAAATACGGTTCACAGCATGCAGTCCGGTATTGTTTACGGTTATATGTCTCTGGTTGAAGGTCTCATTGCCCGGTTGTCCAAAGAGCTGGAAGTCGAACCTCTGGTGATTGCAACTGGTGGCCTCGCCCCTCTGATTGCCAAAGAAACCGAAGCCATTGATCATGTTGATGAACTGTTGACTCTGAAAGGGCTCTTGTATTTATATGAACTGAATAGGGAAGATCACCACAAAAGTTAGGTTCTCAACTTTCTTAGTTATGAAAAAAACAGCCGAAAAAAAATTATTTAAAGGCTGTTCCGGCATGGCTCTCGCTCATTCTCGCTGCACATCGTGTGCAGCTGTGAGGTGCCCGCCGCGAATCACCAT
>DQWO01000283.1 GCA_011042595.1 Pseudomonadota bacterium | reverse complement strand
TCGGAGTTGTTCAAGAAACATCTGATGGATATTTTCTGACAGATGCAAAGGACCGGAAACCAGTTTTTGCGCCAGCATATCTTTACCTGTAGCGATTAAAAACTCTACAAACGTCATCGGATAGAGGTTGAGGAACTGCACCCGCCCCACCGGAAAAGATATATCCCTAAGCGCAAACTCTAAAAGAGAACCGGCCGCGATGACACTTAAATCCGGCAAATCTTCAAAGAAATAGCGCAACGCCATAATTGCCCGGGGACAGCTTTGAATTTCATCAAAAAAAAGCAGATCCTCTCCGGGTGTAATGGTCCGGTTAAAAAACAGCTCTAACTCAGAGAGAATACGCTTGGTATCAAGATTTGGGGCAAAAATCTTATGTAAGTCTGGATGTTTTTCGAAATCAACCAGATGAATTCTACCTTGAAACTGTTGTTTTGCAAACTCTTTGACGGCCCAGGTTTTTCCAACCTGACGAGCCCCTCGCAAGATTAAAGGCTTACGCCTGGGATCATTAGACCAAGATAACAATTTTTCAACAATGAAGCGCTTCATCCAACCTTCTCCCCTTTCTCAATCAATCCCAAACTTCAATTAAACAAGGACATTATAGGCTGGCGAATTCAAAAAAGCAAGGGTTATATGGAATTTACGGTCTCCTTACCGGCTCAGGTATCTGGCGGTCTCCTGATAAGTGCTGGACTTAATTTTAGCAATTAGACGAAAAAAAAGACACCTGAAACTAATCATTAAGATCGTCTCAAGTGCCTTTTATTCTTGCTGGTGCCGGAGCTCGGAATCGAACCGAGACGGGGTCGCCCCCGCGGGATTTTGAGTCCCGTGCGTCTACCAATTTCACCACTCCGGCGATGTCTTTACGCAACTGCTATTAACAATAAATCGGCAAATCTGTCAAGGAGCTTTTATTGACTTTCGGACATTTTTCTGTCACAGGGATGCCTATGGGAATTATTTCTTACCTAGTAGATTTTTTTCAGCGCCTTCCTGTTGCCGAGCGGCCAAGACACCTTCTACTGCTGCCCACCAAAAACCTGATTGAACAATTCCAGTACCGGCTGACAAAAGCCTGCGGCACCACCCTACTGCCCTACTGTTATACCCTTTCCACCTTCATCCAGGATTATGGACAGGTATATGCAAAGCCGATCAGCAACGCCGCCCGGCGGGCGGTTATGCACCGGACGATAAGCAGCAAAAAGTTCACCCACTTTGCCAGTGGCAGTGAGGCAACCTTGTTTTCTCTCTGGGAGGATTTTGTCTTCACCGACCGGATTGCAGCTGCTGATGAGCTCAGTTCCGGAAAATTTCTGGAAGAAACCCTGAGCTGTCTGGCCCCGACCATCAGCCGCTCGTCGACCTACCGACAGTTCATGGAAAGCTACCTGGAAGAATTCAATGATATTTTCAGGACCTATCTTGAGCTGCTGGCCGAACTGAACCTGGAAGATCCACTGCTGGTCAGCCGCCGGCAAATCACTAATACCATCAGGCATCTGCCTGAAATTGCCAACCGTTTCCAGCTTATGGTTGCCGATCTTTATGACGCGCCCCCGATTCAACTGCAATTACTAAAAACCCTATCCCGGTTGGGAGCTAAATTTATTTTCAGTGGCTATCATTTTTCTGAGCGGCGACGCTGGCCTGAGCTGATTAAACGCCTGCCGCCGGAGCAGGTAACCTGGTGCTCTCCACCGACAAAAGAAATTCTCCGGCGAGCCGCCGCGCCTGAACCGCAGAAACTCCCCCCGCTGCCAGTCAGCGAATCGGTCGCCGCCCGGGTGTTCCCTTCTGTTGCCGCTGAATGCCGTTATGTTATCCACCAGGCCCTGGCCCTGATCTGTGATGGCATCCCGGCAGATGAGATAGCCATCGTGGTCACCGACCAGCGCCATTATCGGGAAATCTTCTACAGTCTGATTCACGCCCTGCCGGCCAGCCGCATGCCGGTGGATATTTTTTCCTTTAATCTCAAACGTCAGATAGGACAGTCAGCCCTGGCCATTTTTATTGAAACCCTGATCAGGCTGGCGGGCGCCGCGCCTTTGTCCACCCAGCTGCTGCTGGAAATCATCGAATCACCTTTTTTCAGCTACTTTTTCCTCCTGCCTGTCGGCAGACATGGGGACACCCCGGAGTCTGACAACCCGGCTGCTGATAAAAATGAAAACGCGGAAAAGGCGATATTGACCAATCTGCGCCAGGAACTTACCGACCAGGTTATCACCGCCACTGAAACCTTGAGAATCATGGCAAAACGGAGCTCAGATCCCGGATTACAGCAGGGAATCAAGGCCTTAATCACCGCCGGAAGGTATTTCCCGACTCATGCTTTACTTTCCGACTACCTGAAAATCATTGCCGAGCTGATTGAACAAAGTACCGGCATAATCGGCGATCTCTACGAAAATACTGTCCGTGACCACCTGGCCGCGGTGGTGGAAGAGCTCAGGCAACTGGAGCTCGACATCTCCTTCCAACCGGCTTCCTTCCACGCCTTTTTCCTGGCCGCCATAACCAGCGAAGAAACAGGGTTAAATTATGATTATCTCTCCGGCATCCAGATCCTTGACCCCCGCGATGCCAAAGGGATTGCTGCCAGGGCGTTGTTCCTCAGCGGAAATTCCTCCGGTTCTTTCCTCGGCCAGGGACATCAAAATCGCTGTTTTTCACCCAGGCAGCAGGAGTTGCTGGGCCTGATCACCCCGGACCGGCAGGAAATCCTGCAACGCTTTACGGTTTATTCGTTAATCAATAATTGCGAAAAAATCTGGTGCACCCGGGCGCTGGAAATTGAGGGCCGGACCAGGGAAGCCAATATTTATTTCAAAGAACTGCTCTGGGCCGGGATGGAACCGCTGATGCCGGCGGTGGAAATCGTCTGGGCCGATCAAAAAACGGAAAAAAAGCCCGCCGGGGAAAATCAACCGGCAGTGTCTACCGACAGGCAGGGGGAAGCGCTGCTGCCCATCTCCAAGCTGCCCCAACGGCTCAGCGGCCACCAGGCCACCCATCTGCTCCAATGTCCGGCTCGTTATTTTTTTGAAGCCCTGAGGCTTAAAGCCCCGGCAATGCGTGAAGAACGCCTTGATCCCCTGGGCGAAGGGGCCATCCTGCACCAGGTGGCTGAAATCCTGGGAAAAAACCTGCCAAAACCCAAAGACAAAAGTGAAATTCTTGCCAAAATAGCGGAAATCAGCCGCAAACTGGAAATCACCTGGGAAGAAAAGATGCTCTTTTCATTTCTCGACCACAGTGGCTGCTGGGAAAGGCTGGCTGATTTTCTGCTGGAAAACAGCGCTGAAGCCCTGGCGGT
>DQWO01000131.1 GCA_011042595.1 Pseudomonadota bacterium | reverse complement strand
TATCAATGTCTGACAATAACCACCGCAATCATGAGCAGTATCTCATTGATGACTTTAAACTTGAAGAGAGCTGGCGGATATTCAAAATAATTTCTGAATTTGTTGAAGGGTTTGAACAACTGTCAGATTGTGGTCCGGCGATTACTATTTTTGGTTCTGCTCGTACCAGGGAAGAACATGAAGATTATCAGCAGGCTTGGGCATTGGGGAATATGATGGCAAAGTCCGGGATTACTGTCATAACCGGTGGTGGACCAGGGATTATGGCCGCAGCCAACCGTGGTGCCCTGGAGGCAGGTGGAAACTCTGTTGGCTTAAATATTACTTTGCCCATGGAGCAAAAACCAAATGAATATATTTCTAAACTGGTCTCCTTTAAATATTTCTTTGTGCGCAAAGTCATGCTGGTTAAATATTCCATGGCTTTTGTCGTTTTCCCCGGGGGGTTTGGAACTCTTGATGAGATGTTTGAAGCCCTGACCCTGATTCAAACAGATAAGATCCGTCCTTTCCCGATTATTCTCTATGGCAGCCATTACTGGCAGGGCCTGTTTTCCTGGTTGCGTAAAGAGTTGGAGGCTTCAGGTTATATCAGTGAAGAGGACCTGTCCTTGCTGCAGGTTGTTGATGATGTTAACGAGATTGACGCAGTGGTTACGGCCCATATGAAAACTATTTTAGGCGAAGAATGATGCTGGCTGCCAGGCAAAATCATCCTCTTCCAGATAGCGTTTGTTAGTTCGGTTTTGTCGGATTAGGAATGTTTGCGAAGACGTATGTAATAGTTGGGATAATTTAGTTCCTCTACATATTATTTAAGGAGAAAATGTATGAAAGAAGCAGTCATTGTAAGTGCGGTGCGGACAGCGTTGGGCAGTTTTAATGGGTCCCTTAAGAATATTGGTGCCACTGACCTTGGAGGTCTGGTTATTAAAGAGGCGGTTAAAAGGGCCGCGATTGATAAAGAAATGGTTGATGAGGTCCTCATGGGTCAAGTGCTACCGCTGGGTTATGGTCAGAATCCGGCAAAACAGGCGGCCGTCAAAGCCGGCATGCCATGGAAGGTTGAGTGCATCACCGTCAATAAAGTGTGCGGCTCCGCCCTGAAAACGGTCATGCTGGCGGCGCAGGCAATTCAGGTTGGTGACGCGGAAGTAGTCGTCGCCGGCGGCATGGAAAACATGACCATGGCACCTTATTATTTGAATAAGGGTCGTTTTGGATATCGTATGGGTCCGGGAACACTCGAGGATAGCATGGTCCACGATGGTCTTTGGGATATTGTCAATGACTTTCACATGGGTATTTCCAATGAGCTTTGTTCGGAAAAATATAACGTCAGTCGTGAAGATCAAGATCGCTATGCGTATGAGTCCTATTGCAGGGCTTTAAAGGCTATTGAATCAGGCAGGTTTAAAGATGAAATTGTCCCCGTGGAAATTCCTCAAAAAAGAGGAGAGCCGGTGCTCTTCTGCCAGGATGAGTGTCCTCAGGAAACGAGCTATGAAATACTCGCAAAAATGAAGCCGGCGTTTAAAAAGGACGGGCTGACGACTGCGGGAAATGCGTCTATTATCAGTGATGGTGCGGCAGCAGTCGTGGTTATGTCTAAAGAAAAAGCGATAGAGTTAGGCTGTTCTATTATGGCAACCATAGGAGCCCAGGCATCGTATGCTATCGATATGAAATATGTTCTTGTTGCCCCCATATGGGCAATTCCGAAATGCTTGGCCAAGGAAGGGCTTAGTACTGGAGATGTGGATCTATATGAGATTAACGAGGCCTTTAGTGGTTCGACCGTTGCGGTGTTGAAGGAACTGGGGATTGATCCTGCCATAGTAAACGTAAACGGGGGCTCTGTGGCCCTTGGACATCCGATTGGGGGCAGTGGGTGTCGGGTGCTGGTAACTTTGCTTTATGAAATGATAAAACAGAATAAGAAAACCGGACTGGCTACTCTGTGCCTTGGTGGGGGAGAGGCGGTTGCCATGGTTGTCAAGCGGTAATCCCGTGTTTCTATTTCAATATTTCAGTAGTAGGCTGCTAAAGAGTAGCTATAGGGAGAGGCTGTATGCTGGTTAAAGATTTAATGGATATTGACAGGGAATTGCTTCCAGTTGTTTTTCCTGCATATACAGTTGAAAAATCAAAAGAGATTGTTCAGTCCTACACATATAATGTTTTACCTGTTGTTGATCAAACAGCAAGGTTTGTTGGGGTTTTGGAAAGAGGAAAGTTGGATGTTACCGAGCTGGGAACTGTTGCAGATCTCTATATTCCATACTTGAATGTTCCTCTTGAAAATGAAAATGCCATAAAGATAAAAGAGTTTTTTAGTCAGCGAAATGATCAACTTATGTTTGTTGTTGATAAAGAAGGGATATTACTTGGTGCTGTTTCATCCCATAACCCGGCTATTTTACACCTGGGTGCGGTATCAAAATTTATTCCGGCTCCGGAAATATTCGATGCAATGCACGATGCGATTATCATCATAAATGCTGAAACAACTATCGTTTATACGAATCATGCCTATAGTGAATTGATTGGTGTTCCCATCTGGAAAATTTTGGGTAAAAGTATGACCATTGTTGAGCCAACTTCTAAATGTTTGAGGGTTTTACGCGGTGCGGATCCTTATGTTAATGAAGGTATCCGCATTGAATCTGTCGACTTGGAGGTTATTGCGACAATTACCCCCATCTATGATGGAGGGAAAAAAGTGGGAGTCGTTTCGGTATTTCGCAGTATTGATGAAACCATCGAGCTCAGCCGCAAGGTTGAGCGCATGGAATACATGAACCGCTACCTGAAAAATGAACTTGACTTGAAGGCGAAGCTACCGAGAGCCTTTCATTCCATCATCGGCAAGAATGGCCGCCTGACCGAAGTACTGGCCAAGGCGGCCAAGGTCGCCACCACCAATGTCAATGTCCTGATCAGGGGGGAAAACGGCACCGGCAAGGAAGGACTGGCCAATGCCATCCACAATGCCAGCGACCGGAGAAAGAATCCCATGATCCGCGTCAACTGCGCCGCTATTCCCGAACCCCTTCTGGAAAGTGAACTTTTCGGCTATGCTGCCGGGGCGTTCACCGGCGCCAAAAAAACCGGTAAAATCGGCAAGTTCGAACTGGCCGACAAAGGCACAATTTTCCTGGATGAGATCGGGGACATGAATTTATCCATGCAGGCCAAGCTGCTGCGGGTAACCCAGGAGAAACAAATAGAACGCATCGGCGGCCACAAGGTGATCGATGTGGACGTCAGGATTATTTCGGCAACCAACAAGAACCTGGAAGAAATGGTCACGGAAGGCACGTTCAGGGAAGATCTTTATTACCG
>DQWO01000132.1 GCA_011042595.1 Pseudomonadota bacterium | reverse complement strand
GGTTTATACAAATCTGGTGCTGCCTCCCGCTACCCCGGATGGTGGGTCTTTGCTTCGTTGCAGTGTCAGTGCCGCCCATACATCTGAGCAGATTTCCCGAATCATTGCTGCCTTCGCGACCATTTCCCGATAATTTCCAGATGATGAACGAATGTTTTCTGCTGCGGGACAGCCACTAACCGCTTACGGTAATAGCTCCATGCGTCTCTTCCAGAGTTTTTTCCAAACTTACTTTTATCCCAGTATTATGATGTTATTGGCCCTGTTGCTGGCCGGTATCGTTGAAGGATTTGGTCTGTTTGCACTCCTGCCTTTATTTGGTATGACTCTAGGTGGGTTTGATTCTGGCGCTGCGAGTTCGGTTGCCGATAACCGGGCAGGACAAATCGTGGTTAAAACATTGTCAGCCATCGGTCTTGAACCAGGGGCCAGGAATTTATTGCTTGTTATTGTGGTTGCTATTCTGCTTAAAAGTATTTTGGTTTTAGTGGCCAAAAAAAAGGTAGGCTATACTGTTGCCCATGTGGCAACTGATCTTCGTTTGGCTTTGATTCGGGCATTGATAGGGGCTCGTTGGGAATATTATGTGGGACAGCCGGTTGGCAGCCAGGCTAATGCGGTGGCGACCGAAGCTATGCGTGCTTCACAGGCGTATTTGTGTGGTGCTACCATGGTGGCAAAATTATTGCAGTCTTTTGTCTATATTGCTGTTGCTTTCCTTGTTTCCTGGAAAGCCACATCAGTCTCTCTTTTTGCCGCGTTACTCTTTCTGCTCTTATTTAGCAAATTGGTGAAAAAAGCCCGGCGGGCCGGTTTTAAACAGACTAATTTGCTGCAAAAATTGTTATCCCATTTAACGGACAGCATGCAGGCCATAAAACCCATGAAAGCCATGGCCAGGGAAGACCTGGCTGAGGCAATCTTAGTCAGCGAAACCAGCCGTTTGAATAAAGCGTTGCGTAAACAGGTTTTAAGCAAAGAAGCGTTAAAGGCTCTCCAGGAGCCAATGATCACCATCATCCTGGTGATTGGCCTCTATGTTTCTCTGATTTATTTGCATATCCCCATGGCTGAGGTTATGGTGCTGGTGTTTTTGCTGGCCCGAATTCTCACCCAGCTGGGAAAAGTGCAGCAACAATACCAGAAAATGGTGATTTTCGAGAGTGCCTATTGGTCACTATTGGATAAAATCCAGGAGGCGGAACAGGAACGGGAGCCGGTAATGGGTACAAAGGTTCCAACACTTAATCGCCAAATAGCATTAAAAAATATCAGTTTTGCTTATAGTGAAACAGCCTTATTTGATCATGTTTCGATGAATTTTCCCTTTCGTTCGTTTACTGCCTTGGTGGGAGTTTCAGGGGTTGGTAAGACGACCATTGCGGATCTTATTACTGGTTTATGCCGGCCTCAGCAGGGCGAAATATATGTTGATGATGTGCCGTTACATGTTATTGATTTACGCTTGTGGCGGCGGCTGATTGGCTATGTTCCCCAGGATCCTTTATTGTTGCATGATACTGTTTTTGTGAATGTTACGGTGGGAGAAGAGGGTGTCGGGGAAGCTGTGGTTAAAAGCGCATTGCAAGCCGCCGGAGCCTGGGAATTTGTTTCAGCCATGCCCCAAGGGATGTATACGGATATTGGCGAAAGGGGCGGAAAATTATCGGGGGGGCAGCGGCAGAGACTGGCGATAGCCCGGGCCCTGGTGCATAAACCGCGGCTTTTAATCCTCGATGAAGCAACCAGTGCCTTGGATAGTGAAAGTGAAGCCGCAATCTGCAAAACCTTGCAAAAGCTACGTGATGAATTGATTATTCTGGCTATTTCACATCAGCCAACCATAGTTGAGGCTGCCGATCGTACGTACCGGCTTGAAAATGGAAAAGTTTTCCTGCTTGATGGAAAATATGGGAAATTTTAGATTGGAAACATAAAGTGAGGGCTTTTTTTGGTGGTCCTAAAGCATCTCCAGGTTATCTGTGGGATTTGCTTGCCGAGCGAATAAAAGCGGTTCCTGCCGGGGGCTCTATTGATTGGGTGACCTATTATTTTCGTGACCGACGCTTGGCCGAGGACCTGTTGGCTGCCCACCGCCGTGGGGTCCGGGTGACGGTAACCATTGAAAAGCACCCTCGTTCTTCCCATGCCAATGATTTGGTCAGTGAAATGCTTGCCGGACCGCAAGGTTTGGGTGCGGGATTTCGGTCCCTGTCGCTGCCCCTGTTGTTGCCACGGTTAAGAACTGGCTGGGAGCCACACCTGCATGAAAAACTCTATTGCTTTTCTCATCCACAGCCGGTAGCTTTTCTGGGGTCCTACAACCCCTCTGGTGATCAACCGGAAGAGTGCCTGGAAATCATCAGGGAAATTGGTGACCAAAATCGTGGCTATAACGTTCTGGTTGGCATGACAGATCCCCGGCTGGTGCGTCATCTGGTTGCTCATGCCAGGTGTCTGCACCGGATGAAAGGCTATGGAAACCGGAGTTTTTCTCTTTATAATAACCTGGAATTACAGACAAAAAACGGGGTGATCTTCTTTTTGCCAAGTCTGCTTCCTCACCCGGTTATGCGGTTTCTCCATTCTTTAAGTTCCGATGCTCGCTTGAAATTCGTTATTTCACACCTGAAGGGTCCGACCATGGCTCGCAAGCTGGTAAAACTTGCCAGAAAAGGTTTTCAAATTCAAGTTCTGACAGATGCTACTGCCCGGCGCGTTCCAGCGTCGGCGGAAAAAATTATCAGGGATGCCGGGATTTCGTTCCAGCGTCTGGGAGGTAGCAGTGGCTTGCCCATGCATGATAAATTTATTTTGATTGACGGTGGTGAAAAACGTTGGGTTATTTTTGGCAGCTTCAACTGGACAGCCCGTTCATGGTGGCTTAATCAGGAGATTGGTATGATTTCTTCTGATGCCGGATTGTATAAAGCGTTTACTTCCCGCTGGGAAGAATTGATTGGCCAGACGGAGGATTAAAAAGTCCAGCTGCAGATTCTATACTCCCTTGTTTTTGAATATCTGAGGATTTTTATGATTCATAAACCTTCAACAATTATTATTCCGGTAGAAAGTCAGGTCAGGGAATTGGATGCCAAGATCCTGCTGGCATGTGCCGCGGCTGAGCGTGGTTTTCCCGTCATTATAGGTTCCCGAGCTTTTATCCATTTCCAAGTGGGCTCTCTGTCTCGTGGCGTTTACCTGGCCAAAAGTATGCGAACGTTAAGCATCAGGATGTTTACCATCCTGCGTGATCTTGGTCATGAGATTGTTGGTTGGGATGAAGAGGGCTTAGTGCGCTGGCCTGATGATGAATATTACCGCTGGCGACTGTCTCCCGTAACT
>DQWO01000093.1 GCA_011042595.1 Pseudomonadota bacterium | reverse complement strand
TGTTCGGGCTTGGCTCATAGCGGCATTGACCGCCGAACGAATCACCACGACGGTGATTCGCGGCGGGCACCTCACAGCTGCACACGATGTGCAGCGAGAATGAGCGAGAGCCATGCCGGAACAACTTTCGAATAATTTTTTTCGGCTGTTTTTTATAACTCAGAAAGTTGAATAAACAGTTTGACCGATCAGTACAAGTCAGCTCCCGGCACCTTCAACCGGCAGACTAATCGCAACCCTGGTTCCTTTACCCACCTTACTCTCAACCTTGATCATTGCATGATTGTCATCGATAATTTTACGGACCAGGGGCAGGCCCATACCGGCACCGGACATTTTCGTCGTAAAGAAAGGGTCAAAAATACTCTCCAGATCTTCCGCCGCGATACCCCGACCACTATCAATAATCTCGACGAGGACCCAGAAATTATCAACTGCTGTCGTTATGATGGTTAACCTGCCACCTTCTTCCATGGCCTCTGCAGCATTAGTCATCACCTGCATCAGGGCAATAATAATATTTTTGCGATTGACAAACACGGGGGGTAAATCAGCGGCAAATTCCTTTTTTACTTCTATCCGATTTTTCTCCAATAACTGGCTAACTTGCAGCAAAGTATCATTGATTATCACATTAATATCTTCACCTTGCCTGACGCCATCAGGAACCAGCCTGAAATCCGCAATATCCTTGACCATCCGCTCCAACCGTTCAGTTTCTTTAACAATAACCTGGGCATATTTTTTCTTTTGATCGCTATCCGGCAATTCGTCGATAATCCGCCGAGCAAAACCGCCAATGGAAACTACCGGATTGCGCACTTCATGGGCAACCCCCTCAGCCATCTGATCCAAAGCCCTCTGACGCTCTTCTTCAACCTGTTTTCGATAACTACTGCGGGTTTTCAACAGGGACCTGACCCGGGCCAATAATTCCTGAAAATTAAATGGCTTGGTAACATAATCATCAGCACCAAGATCAAAACCTTTAACCTTATCCGGAATTTCTCGCTTGGCAGTCAGCATCAGAACCGGAATATGCCGGGTAGTTTCATCTTTTTTCAGGATTTCACAAACCTCAAATCCGTTAAGTTTGGGCATCATCACATCCAGCAAAATTAAATCAGGATGCTGTTCCCGGGCCATGGTCACAGCCTGTTCCCCATCATAACCTTCAATGGTTTCATAGCCAACCGCTCTCATCCTTTTACGCAGCAGTTCAACATTATCCATATTATCGTCAACAATGAGGATTATCTCTTTCATCGGTTTTTCCCAGATAGCAAACCGGCAATAACATCCGGAAAGGTATGTACATTAATGGGCTTGGACACATAAGCATTACAACCGGCAGCCAGGCTTTTTTCTTTATCGCCACGCATGGCATGGGCGGTAAGCGCAACAATGGGAATCTCAGCAAAAGTTTCGTCATGGCGAATCCTTTTGGTTACCTCATAGCCATCCATGCCCGGCAGATTGATATCCATTAAGATAAGATCCGGCACCACCTCTGACAGGCGGGCCAGAGCCTCGCTGCCGTCGCTGACTCCAATAACATCATAACCCCGATGGCTGAGAATCTTAATGATCAAATCACGATTATCCTCATTATCCTCAACCGCCATAATCACCTGTTTCTGCTTATCGGCCATCTTCTTTTCCTTGTTGGTCAAACCATTTATCAACTTCTGACAACAGCAAATCACGCATATTAGTCCCTTTTTTGATAACCTTATTCACCTGATTTTTCAACTGGATAATTTCTTGTGGATCAAGGTCTTTGGCCGTTACCACAATAATGGGAATCTGTCGCAGTTTTTCTGCCGATTTCATGTATTCAGCCACTTGAAAACCATCAATCTCCGGCATCATCAAATCCAGGATAACCAGGCCGGGGACTTTTTCCTGCAACTTTGCCATGGCCTCCCGACCACTGAAAGCCGTACGCACCGCCAAACCCATTTCCGCTATAATCTTACTCTCCAGATCAACCGCGAATGGCTCATCATCCACAATCAAAACATCTCCGGTAATTTTCGCGTCAAGTACTTTTCCAATCTGAAGGGCTATATCATCCTTGTTCAACGGTTTGATAAAATAACCATCCGGACCAATAATTATCCCTTCATCCTTATTTTGTAAAGAAACTATAATGATAGGAATACCATCCAGTTCCTGATTATCTTTCAGCCCCTGAATTAACTGCCAACCCCGACTCAAATAAAAATCAAGGCCGAGTACCAGCAAAAACGGCTTGACTTCTACAATCTTTGCCAGTGCCTCTTCCAGGCCAAATGAGGGCACCGCGGTAAAACCTGCATCGCCAAGATAACGTTGAATGGTACGGGAACGATCAGGGTCGCTGGCAACCGTAACGATTATTTTGTTTGCTTTCTGTTTACTTTCATTCACCTTATCAACCAACCCGGTGACTACCTCGGCATTAAAAACTTCTCCTGCCACAGGAGCATCAATCAGCTCTTTTTTGGCCATCCTCTTCACCATTTCGGCCGGCAAGGATTCGGCAAAAGGAATAACGAATGAAAAAGTCGAGCCTTTTCCATATTCACTGTCAACCCATATGGTACCATGATGCATTTCCACCAGCCGCTTGGTAATACTTAACCCCAGACCGGTGCCGCCATATTTCCGACTGGCCGACGCATCAAGTTGGACAAACTCACCAAAAAGACGGTCCAGATCTTCCTTTTTAATCCCGATACCGGTGTCTTTTACCGAGATCAACAGATAATTTTTTTCGGGATCAAGACCGGCAGGAGGGTTTTGCTGCCAGAGGTCAGCTTTCAGGGTAATAATTCCATTACGGGGAGTGAATTTGATTGCATTATTCAGCAGGTTAATCAATATCTGCCGGAGCTTATCCCCATCAGCCATAATTTGCGGCAGATTATCAGCAACATCAACCACCAGTTTTTGCTGTTTATCTTCCGCCAGCGGCAAAATGGTATCAACAGTATCGCCGACGACAACCTGCAGGGACAGGGGCTTCAGTTCAAGCACCAACTTGCCGGCTTCTATTTTGGATAGATCAAGAATGTCATTAATCAGGGAAAGTAGATGTTCAGCATTTCGTTCAACCTTCACCAGACTTTCTTTCTGATCATCATTAATCGGCCCATCAACCCCATCAATCAATAATTGAGTATAACCGATAATGGAATTCATCGGCGTCCGCAGTTCATGGGACATATTGGCCAGAAATTCTGATTTAAGCTGGTCCAGCACTTTCAATTCCTTGTTGGCTTCCTCCAACTCCATCGATTTACGTTCCAGCTCTATGGTCCGTTCAGCCACCTTTACTTCCAATTGCTTATTAAATTTTGCCAGTTTATCATAAAGCCTGGC
>DQWO01000347.1 GCA_011042595.1 Pseudomonadota bacterium | reverse complement strand
TCGGAATCTCGATCTTTATCCCCGGCGGAAAATGAGTTGTTAACGGATAAGCCGATTGCAGAGAAGCCGGAATCCAGGCCTTCGGAGGAAAAAATAGTTTCCACCTCCGCTGCCGAAATTGAAGCTGATCCTGGCCGGGAGCTGTATGATCAGGGATTGCAGCATTACCTTAAAGGCGAATTAGAAAAGGCAATGGAAACCTTTAGCCGCCTGGTGACCCTGTTCCCCCATTCTGCCTTGGTTCCCAAAGCGCTTTTTCGTTATAATGATGCCTTGGCACGGCAGGAAAACAGTGGAAACAGCCGTAATTTGCATCATCTTATTGATAACTATTTGCAGGTGGTAAGAAAGTATTCCCGGGATAGTGATGCCCCCTGGGCTTTATTGCAGGTTGGTCGTGCATACGAGAGTATGGATTTCGACTATGAGGCAGAAGGTGTCTATCAGGCATTGGTTCACCAGTATCCCCGGAGCCGCTTTGCCGCGGCTGCCTGGTATGAAACCGCCCGGATAAATTATTCCCTGAAACGTTACCGGAAAGCCCTGCATGCCTATGAGCAATTGGTGAAAGAGTATCCGGAACGGGGATTCAGTATCGAAGCCGAATTTTACCAGGCCCACTGTCTTTACCATCTGGGGGATTTTACCAAGGCCCTGTCCAGGTATCAATCCGCCTTAAAAAGGACGCCGGAGTATTTACAGGCCGATCCCCAGACCATCTATCTTTTAGGTAGCTGCTACCTGTCATTGAAAAAATATCAGCAGGCCCGTGACTATCTGCTGCTGATGCGTAACTTGTTTCCTGAAAATGATTTTACTAATCTGGCTTTGGCAAAAGTGGGAGATTCCCTTTTGACCCAGGGGAAATTTGCTGAAGGGGTTGCCTTCCTGGCTATGGTTATCAAAGAGTACCCTGAAACCGACGGCGAGATTCTTGCCCGGTTAGCCATGGCTCGGCTGGGGGTTGAAAACCCCGGGCTTGCCGGGCGTCCTGAATTGAGACCTTATGCCGAATTCCTGGATTCTCAACAGGCCTATGCTTTGATTGCTGACAACTATCCGGACAATCCCTTGAGTAATGTCGCCCGGTTGCGCCTGGGGCGCCTGTTTTACAAGCAACGTGATTATGCCGGTGCCCGGCAGTTTTTTGATCAATTGATCTTGCCTCAGGTAGATCATGATATTCGTTCAGTGGCCCTTGCTGAGATGCGGAAAGTGATCTATGATGAACTGAGGGAAGACTATCAACAAAAAAAATATGCGGCGATGGTGGCCTTGCAAAAACGGTATGGCAATAATTTTTTACCGCGGCCAACGGGAATGTATCCTTTTTTCTGGCTGGCTGAAGCCATGCGTCACCAGGGTTTGTATGCCGGGGCATTGAAATTGTATGGTTCACTGCAGGGCTTTAAGCCTTCCCAAGAGGAACTTTTAGCCATTACCTGGGGGATGGCCAGCTGTCATCTTTTCCTGGGGCAGGTGAAGGATGCGGCCGGATTATTACAGCCACTGGCAATGGATAACCTGGAAAATTCCTGGTGGCTGAAAATGATGTTGTTAAAGGCTGAAATTATGATCAGGGAAGGTGAAAATCAGGCGGCGTTGAAACTTTCGGTTGAAATCCGCTCCCGTTTACCAGCCAGGCAAATTACAGAGCGAGTTTCCCTGATGAGCATGATGGGTGAGGCATACAGTAATGTGGGCGAAATTGATGCTGCCATAGCAAGCTACCGGGAGGCGGTATCCCTGGCCAATGCCCAACCGCAGATGGTCGATGTGGCACACCGGGTTACCCTGACCTCTGCACTTGCCAGGATATTGTTTGTTAGGGGGGATTATCAGGCTTCACTGGCAAGATTTCGCCAGGCTTCTCTTTTGATGAACCGCCATGAAAATTTAGCCGAATTATTGTACTGGCAGTCCCTCTGCCATGCTCGTTTAGGACAGAAAAAAGAACTTGATAAAATAATCAATACCTTGAAATCTCGTTACAAAAACAGTGACTGGACATCTCTGGCTATCTCTAATCTCAAGGATTATCAATGGAAAACGGGGAGTCGAAATTTACAGTAATAATCTGGGATGTTGATGTCAATTTCTGGCAGCCGCTGATCATCGGCCTGGAAAATGCCGGCATTCGGGTGTTATGTCATCCTTTGCCGGCAGACTACCTGGAAACCCTCAGAAATATGCTGCCGGTTTCTCTGGTTGCCGGTGAGCTTGATCTCCAGGATGCAAATGGGGAAAATGTTATTTCCGTTTTGCATCAGCAGTTTCCGCAGATTAAACTTTTGCCGGTGGTGGCTTCTCCCTCGGTAGAAGGAGCAATTGGTGCTATTCGCCTGGGAACCATTGATTATCTGCTGAAGGCAAATATGACCATTGATGCTCTCCTGTCATTGATTAAAAGAGTGGTGCTGGAGCGTCAGGTTCCAGTCTTGAAATCAACCCTGAAGCATCATCCCCAGGATCTAATATATTGTGATCCATCTATGGAACGGTTGGTGCAACTGGCCAGGAAAGCTGCGGCCAGTGACGCAACGGTACTCCTCCAGGGTGAGAGTGGTACGGGCAAGGAGGTTCTCGCCCGTTTTGTTCATCGGCAAAGTCACCGATCGGCAAAGCCTTTTGTTGCTATTAATTGTGCCGCCTTACCGCCAAACCTGTTGGAAAGTGAGCTTTTTGGTCATGAAAAAGGTGCTTTTACCGGGGCGATAGTGAGAAAAGTCGGTAAATTTGAGCTGGCTCATGGCGGTACCGTCCTGCTTGATGAAATATCTGAAATGGATCTGGGATTACAGAGTAAATTGCTGCGGGTTATCCAGGAAGGCGAGGTTGACCGGGTTGGTGGGCGACATCCGGTTCCCATTAATGTTCGCATTATTGCCACCACGAATCGAGTGCTGAAAAATGAAGTTGAGGCCGGTAATTTTCGCCAGGATCTTTATTACCGGCTTAATGTAATTCCTTTGACCATTAAACCGCTAAGGGAACGATTAATGGATATTGATCTTCTGGTTGAACGTTTTATCGATCGTTACCGGCGGAAAAACAACCGGAAAATCAGGGGGATTTCAGCTGCCGCCCGCCAGGCATTATTTCGCCATTCTTTTCCGGGGAACGTTCGGGAACTGGAAAATATGATTGAACGTGGTGTAGTCCTGGCGGAAGGATCGCTGTTGGAACCGAGCGATCTTTTTCTGGATGAGGATGAATTGCTTGCAGTTGCCAACCATGGTGATTCAGCTGCTGTCAAAGGAAATCCAGCTGACATGATTCCTGGAGCATCCCTGCCCTTGCCGGTGGGAACCAGTCTGGACTCTCTGGAGCGGTTCATGATTTTTAAAACCCTGAAAGAGGTTGATAATAATCGT
>DQWO01000245.1 GCA_011042595.1 Pseudomonadota bacterium | reverse complement strand
GTTGAGGACGTGGTGGAAAAAATGCGGGAGCTGCGAGAACATGGAATGACCTTCATTGATGACCAGCCCCGGGAGCTGTTCGGCATCCGGTATGCGGTAATCAATCCCCCAGATCAACTGTGTGGGGTATTGACGGAAATTGTTGACGGCGAATTTGATCCCGGCAACAAAGAATCTGGGGGCAGTAGATGAAAGTCCTGATTGCCAAACCCGGGCTTGACGGCCATGACAAGGGGGCAAAGGTGATTTGTCATACCTTGCGAGATGCCGGAATTGAAGTTATTTACACCGGCCTGCATAAATCGGTGGAAGAAATTGTGAGTGCCGCCATCCAGGAAGATGTAGACGCCATTGGCTTGAGCATGCTTTCTGGGGCCCATCTCTACTACGCTGAAAAGATTATTTCCGGCCTGAAAGCCAAACAGGCGGGGGATATTATCGTCTTTGTCGGTGGGGTGATTCCGGACCGGGATATGGAGAAATTGCGAAATTTGGGGGTTGAAGGTATTTTTCCCGGCGGCAGTCCGCTGAATGCGACGGCGGATTTTCTGCATCGAAAAATAGGAGATAAATAAAACATGGGAGTAGCAAAATACACCCGGGATGAGAAAGACCGGATTACCGGGGTCGAATATCAGTCCGGGATTAAAGTGAAACCGGTCTACACCCCGGCGGATCTCGAAGCCTGCGGTTTTGACTACCAGCGGGATCTGAATGATCCGGGCGAGTATCCTTTCACCCGGGGGATTCATCCCCAGGGCTACCGCAGCCGGGCCTGGACCATGCGCCAATATTCCGGTTTCGGCACCCCGGAGCAGACTAATGAACGATTTAAACTGTTGATTGCCAACGGCCAGAATGGTTTGAATGTCGCTTTTGATCTGCCGACCCAGATGGGGCTTGATTCCGATGATCAGGCGGCTCAGGGAGAAGTAGGCAGAGTGGGAATGGCGGTTGATTCACTGCGTGATTTTGAGCTGGCTTTCAAGGATATTGCCCTGGATAAAATCGGTTCCGGCCTGACCATTAACGCGGTCGCTTCGATTATGCTGGCTATGTACCAGGCGGTGGCGGAAAAGTATGGCTACCGGAAAGAAATAATCAGCGCCACACCCCAGAATGATATTCTCAAAGAGATTGTCGGCCGCGGCGCCTGGCTCTATCCACCCCGGGCCGGAGTCAAGCTGATCGGTGATACCATCGAATATTCGGTGAAAGAACTGCCGCGATGCAATCCGGTCAGTATCTGTGGTTATCACCTGCGGGAATCAGGTGCGACACCGGCTCAGGAAATTGCCTATGCCATCCAGATTGCCAACACCTATATTGACGAAGTTTTGCAGCGCGGTCTGGAGATTGATGATTTCGTCGGCCGCTTTTCCTTCAATATCAATATCTACGGCAATCTTTGGGAGACGGTGGCCAAATTCCGGGCGGCGAAGAAGATGTGGGCCCGAACCTGGTTGAACGCTACGGGGCCGGCAAGCAGAATAAAAAGGTGCTTTTCTTCCGGGGCCTGTTTGGCGGCGGCGGTTCGGGTCTGACCAAGCAGCAGCCGATGAACAACATCGTTCGGGGAGCATATTATGGTTTAGCTGCCGCCCTTGGCGGCGCCCAGACGACGGCTTTATGTTCCTACGATGAGGCCTATACTATTCCCACCCCCCAGTCAGCTTTGATTTCACTGCGGAATCTGCAGATTCTGATGGATGAAGTGGGCCTGCGGGATACGGTTGATCCTTTGGCCGGTTCCTATTTTATCGAAACCATTACCAAGGAGATGGAAGCCCTGATTGAAAAGGAAATGGCTGAAATCGATAACTATGGTGGCATGCTGAAGGCGGTTGAAGATGGTTTTGTCCAGACGAAAATCGCCCGCCAGGAATATGAATTCCAAAAAGGCCTGGAAAATGGTGAATATGTGAAAATCGGGGTCAATAAACAGGTGATGGATGAGGAAAAGCAGGAAGTTGAACTGCATGAATATGATGAGGAAATGGCGGCGGCTAAGATCAAGGGCCTGCGGGAGTTGAAAAAGAACCGAGACAATGAGGCGGTAAAAAATAATCTGCTCCGTCTGGAAGAAACCTGCCGGAACGGTGATAATGTCATGCCGGTCCTGGTGGAATGTTGTAAAAGTTACGCCACCGTCGGTGAAATGGCCGGGGTTTATAAAAATATATATGGCTTGTTCAAAGAACCGGATATTTTTAAATAGCTATCAGCTTTCTACAATTATGGGGACATAGTATCTATTTTTTAAAAGGGTGTCACGCGGATCTCAGCAGAAAGACCAAGTTTTTTCTGAAACCGTGGTCTGTCCCCTATTTCCCGATGGATTAAGGAATAACAGATGAAATTCAAGATCGGCATTGATGTAGGGGGAACATTTACCGACTTTCTGCTCACCGGAGAAGATGGTTCAACCGAAATTTACAAAGTGCTCTCCACCCCCGATGATCCTTCTATTGCCACTATGCGGGGAATCAATGAGATGGCCGGTAGCCGGAATATTTCTATTAAGGATTTCCTCCGGGATGTTACAACCATTGTCCATGGCACCACGGTAACCACCAATGCCGTCCTGACCTATACCGGGGTAAAAACCGGATTGTTGACTACCGAGGGAACCCGGGATGCCCTTGAAATGAGGCGTGGAATCCGGGAAGAGCAGTACAACAACCGTTATCCCAATGCCCGGCCGGTGGTGGAGCGCTACTTGCGTTTGCCGGTTCGTGAGCGCCTGGATTACCAGGGTGCGGTGTTGACTTCTCTTGATCAGGACGATCTTAAGGAAAAGATTGAACAGCTGAAAAAGGAGCAGGTGGAAGCCCTGGCCATTTGTTTCATGAATTCATTTGCCAACGACTGCCATGAACAGGCTGCGGCCGTCATGGCCAGGGAGTTGCTGCCGGACTGCTATATCACCGTATCAGCAGAGCTTTTGCCTTCCATCCGTTTTTATGACCGGATCAGCACCACCGCCCTCAATGCCTATGTTGGACCCATCCTCAAACGCTATCTCGAAGCATTAATCGCCAAGTTGAAAAAAGAGGATTTTCAGGGCATCCTGTTGATTATGGCATCAAACGGCGGGGTTGTTTCGCCGCCGCAGGCAATGGAAAAAGCCGCCCTGACCCTGCTTTCCGGCCCGGCCGGGGGGCCGGTAGCCGGTGTTTTTTATGCCGGGGTCCAGGGGTATGATGATTGTATCACTGTTGATATGGGGGGCACCAGTTTTGATGCTGCGGTAATCAAGAATAAAAAGCCCTCAACCACGACCGTGGGTGAAATCAATCGTCTGCGGACGGCACTGCCGATGCTGAATGTGGTTACCATTGGAGCGGGTGGGGGCAGTATCGGCTGGATTGATGAGGGCGGTCT